>NZ_JCAFYN010000057.1:0-20731 GCF_059374735.1 Enterococcus sp. GPZ-007
AGCACCATGTTCGATCAAATGATCGAACATGGTGCTTTTTTATGCCTGTGAAACAGAAGAACCTAAGATTCTAGAGGACTTTATCAGTGGCTCTCCGATCATTCGGGGCCTGTTTTTTTGTATAGTTTTAGACCATGGGCTCTAAGAAAAAAGAACGAGGGTGCTCTGGAAAATAAAAAACAGTGATTATATTGGGGTTTCCATATGAAAAAAGTCTAATATTTCTTATTTATATATGCTAAAATTTTAGGTATTACATGTTAATTAGGAGGTCCTGTGGGGAAGAAGGTTTTACTTTTATTATTTATTATGTTTCTGTTTTGTTTAGAAAGACCAGTTTATGCGGTTGAAGATATGATGGAAATAACGAAAGCAGCTGGTTATACCGATGCTTTAGCGGAGAACAAACCAAAAGCGTCCATCGTCGTTGATGGAGTAAACGGTCAGATCTTATGGGAAGAGAACGCTGAAATGGTGAGAGAGCCAGCAAGTATTTCGAAAATGATGACCGTCTTTTTAGTCTTTGATGCCATAAAAGAGGGGAATTTTGACTTAGATACAAAAATCAAAGCGACTGAAAATGATCAAGCAATCAGCCAATTGTACGCGATCAGCAACAATAATATTGTGGCAGGTGTCGAGTATCCGGTCAGAGAGCTGCTAAAAATGGTCGTGGTTCCTTCATCAAATGTAGCGACAGTAATGCTAGCCAACGCTGTCTCGGAGAACGACGCTGGCGGGTTCATTAAGCAAATGAATGAAAAGGCCCAAACAATCGGCATGAAGAATACTGTTTTTTATAATTGTAGCGGCGCATCTGCTGCGAGCTTTGAAGGTCTTTACAATCCAGCAGAATTCGATCCCAATGGCAGTAATACGTCAACGGCTCGGGACTTAGCCACGATGGTCTTTCATTTGATTAATGAGCATCCCGAGGTATTGGATTTTACCAATCAGCCAAAGGTCACCGCCATGGCGGGTACACCTTATGAAGAGACTTTTGAGACGTATAATTATTCCTTGCCTGGAGCAAAATATGGCTTTGAAGGTGTAGATGGAATGAAGACAGGCTCAGGTCCCAGCAGTGCCTTCAATTATATTGCGACGGCTAAGCGGGGAGATACGCGTGTGATTGAAGTGATCTTAGGTGTGGGAGACTGGTCAGATCAGGACGGAGAATACTATCGCCATCCCTTCGGCAATGCGTTGCTAAAAAAAGTCTTTGATGAGTATGAACATCGCTTGCTTTTAGCAAAAGGCACGCATACAATCGAAGGAAAATCGATCCAATTAACCGACGATTTGTATGGTGTTGTAAAAAAGAATGAAGAACCGAAACTTGCGATCCAAGCGAACCAAGTAGTGTTAGCGAATCAGAAGGAGCAGCTAACAGCGGACATGCCGAAGCTATCCTTGAAGTACAATGAACGAGTATCGAAAGAGAAGCATTTGCCCCATACGAACAAGCCGTCGTTGTTGGATCAAGCAAAAGGGTACCTTCTACCAATGGTATTGCTTGCTTTAGGACTGTTATTACTCTTTTTACCAGCTAAGCGAAGAGTGGTAGGGCGGACTCGTAGCAGTGCCTATAGAAAAAGTACATTAATATTCAGAGTTATCGGTTTCACCTGTATCTTTGCCTCGCTGATTTTGCTGATGATAGAACTATTATAGGTAGACGAGTAAAAAAATGACGATAAAAATCAGAGTAACCAACAATAACTGGCTACTCTGGTTTGTTTTTTATCAGCAGCAATCCAGCGGACAACCTAACTGTTCGGCGATCGCTAATCCGGATGGTGTTTGAGCCAGACCGGCATGTCCGGTACAGCGCAGTGACGCTGGGATCATCCGGCCGACTTTATTAAAGCTTTCAATCGTTTCATCTAAAGGAACGACCACATCGTATCCAGCCAACGACATATTCGCAGCGCCTAGCGCATTCATCCCGCACATCATATTTTTCCCAAGACAAGGGACCTCCACGCGAACACCGATTGGATCACAGGTCATGCCAAAGACATTTTGCAGCCCCATCGTCGCTGCATTCACGGCTTCTTCGATCGTTCCGCCCATTAATTGGACTAAGGCACCAGCAGTCATTCCTGATCCCGAGCCGCACTCGGCCTGACAGCCAGCTACTTCTGCTGCAAACGTCGCGTATTCTGCGATGAAGACGCCGATCATCCCAGCTGCCAGTAATGCACGGACCAATTCATCATGAGATTTTTTCTGATAGTCGCTGACGGCGATCAAGGTTCCTGGAAGTGCACCGCAAGAACCAGCTGTTGGAGCAGCGACAAAGACGTTCATGGAGCTTTTGACCTCCATCAAAGCGGAAATGTTTTCGATGATTTTGGCCGGCAGATCGTCACCAATCAGCTTCTCCCGGTTTGCTCGAATCTTCGGCGCTTGTGAGCCTAACATCCGGTCTTCATAGGAAGTTCCGGCTAAACCTACTTTGATTCCGTTTGCCATGATCGCCAGAATTTCTTCGGCTTTTTGATAGACCTCCTTTTCGGAGATACTGCCGCGATGACTTTCATAGCGCAGCGCCATATCGGCTAAATCCAAATTTTCCTCTTTGGCTAAAGCGATCATCTCTTTCGCGGTCGAAAAGAGCATCTTTGGTTCCTTTTGTGACATGATCGGCAGGACTGGGTCAAAGGCGATAAAACGTTCGATCTTCATTTGTTGGTTAAGCCAAGCGATCTCGTTGCCGGGAATGGCTTGCTGCGTCTTGATGTGCAGCAGCGTTTCACCATTCTGTTCTTTGATCGCAGCAGAACAAAACTTGCTGATTTTTTCTGCTAGCTCTGCTTCAGTTAGCTTTAACTGATTACCGAAGAGCAGCGTTTCATAAAAACCGCCAGAGACTTCAACGGCAAAGTGGTTGATCTCTGTGATCTCGATCATGCCGCCGCCAACGGAAAGGGCAACGACATCCAGCACTTCTCCAAAATCGGTTTTGAGCGCCATTTTATAGGTATTTGGATGATTGTTTTCATAAGGAATGACGCGGAAAACGACTTCCATCCCGTCCTCTTTAGCAATCTCAAGGGCGTTGGTTAGCCGACTATCCGTCGGGTCCATGCCCAACAAGCCACCGACTAGACCAATGTCGGAGCATTGCGTGATATAGCTGGCTGCCAAGGAACCTTCGGGATCGAAATCCGCTTGGAAATAGGTGATTTTTCCAGCAACCATCTGTCGCAACGCACGCCCGATGCGAACCGATGCGGCAGTATGAGAACTGGAAGGACCGATCATCACTGGACCTAATACGTCATTAAAAATACTCGCATGTTCTTTCATCTGCGCCTCCTTTTAGAAATCCGCTTCGATATAAACATCTTCACCTGCGATTTCGTCATCAATCACATCTTTCCACTTGTCAGCATCGATTTCTTTGAATGAAACAGAGACAACATTTGGTTTGCATCCTAACTCCTTCACGACGAAATCCTGTAATTTCTGTGCAAAATCCTGTTTTACTTCTTCTGTACGGCCTGGATATAGTTTTACTGATAAATGTGGCATAGTTAATTCCTCCTAATAGATAATTTTATGTTGTTCTGGCTAGGACCATTCTGTGCCGACTTTTTCTGAAAGTGCGCGCTCATAGATTTTTTGCGCGGTGACCAAATCCTGTGCACCGATCCCGACTGTTTTGAAGACAATAATTTCCTCATCATTTTCTCTGCCGCCGACTTTTCCCATCAAGACTTCACCGATATCGCCTGTAAAATCATCTTTGGTAATCGTACCGTCATCTAATGGAATCAAAATATCACCCGCTTCGGAAAGCACGGCTTCTTCTGAATCGAAATAAATCTTACTTGCTCGTTCTAAAATCACAGGGTCCATCTCCTGCATATGAGGTTGATAAGAACCGACACAGCTGACCGTCGCGCCGGCTTTGACTTTGCTGCCGTCAAAGACAGGGGAGGTAGCTGGTGTAACAGTGACGATTAGATCCGCATCACTGATCGCGTCATCTGAGGTTACTGCTGGTAAAATCTCAGTGCCATACGCTTTTAATTCCTCATTCATTTGAGCAGCAAATTCCTTCGTACGTTCAGGATTTTGATCAAAGACATAGACTGTATCCAAATCGCGGGCGCAGATCATGGCCTCTAATTGAGTCGCCGCTTGCCCGCCGGTTCCAATCAGTGCGCCTTTTTTGGCGTCCTCGCGTCCTAACACATCAAAAGCTACACCAGACGCTGCACCTGTTCTGAACTGAGTCACAGTCACACCGTCTAATAGAGCATTAACATAGCCCGTCTTGCCATCGACTAATAATACCTGGGCTGGAGCCGATGATAAGCCTTTATCAATATTATCAGGGAAAATATTGATGATTTTCAGTGCCGCCGCATCTAGATCAGGCACATAAGAAGGCATGAATAAGAACGTCCCATTTTGTTTCTCCGAGACGATCTGAGTCCGTAAAGGCACCTCTGTTTTGTTTTCGCTAAATAATTGGAAAGCGACCTTATCGGCTTCGATGGCATCCTTCATGGTAAAAACCTGTTTGATATTCTCACGTGATAAAAGTAACATATTATCCCCCTTTTGAATTTTTTCTATCCATCTAAAAGTATAAGCGATTACATTGTTGGTGTCACTGTGATAATTTGTTTGCGTCCCTTTTAGTTGATAGGAAGTAGAGGGTAATTTTTGCAAGAAGGTGAAAATATTAGAATCTGTTATTCAGGTATTTTATAAAACAGCTATTTTAAGCGGAATCAGAATGTGGTAGAATTTTACATCAACACTTTAAATAACTTGCAATGAGTATTGCAGGACTGAAAGGACGAGAATACCGGCGGATAATATAGGTTGGTTGAAATCGTAAGTTCCTATCGAGTATCAAGTGAAGTTGTTCGCTTAAAAACAGCAAGCAAATAAGTCAACTTTGGGGAGATTAGGGAGAATGAAAGAACACAAACACAGTAAAGCTATTAAAAGAATTGTAGCAGCCGTTTTGATTCTGGTTATCGGAGCGATTGCAGCAATTAAGTTTTTTGAAAAAATCGACAATGGTTATGTCGGTGTGCGTTATTCCATGAATGGCGGAATCAAAGATGAAGCTCTGACTCAAGGGGTGAAATTCGTCGGAATCGATAAGGTGATCCAATATCCGATCCGCCTGCAAACGATCCAAGCCAAAAATGTTTCTGTTTCAACCAGCGATGGGAAAAAGACCACCATCAACATCAAATATGATTACAAAGTCGACCCAACCAAGGCGGCGAAAATGTATAAGGAGTTTGGGAATATCACCAGTGAAGATATCGAATCAGGCTGGTTGAAATCCAAGCTGCAAAAAGTCTCGCGGGAAGTTTATGCGAAGTTCAGCTTACTGGATGTGCTATCCGGTGAGTCCTCAAAAGTAGAGGCGGAGGTCTTAGCCGATTTTGCGAAATCTGTGGAGAAAAAAGGCTTTCTGGTAGAGGATGTGACTCTTGGTGTACCGGATGTCGATGCGGAGACGCAAAAATCAATTGACGCGATCATCCGCGCAGGACAAGAAAATGAAAAAGCCAAATTAGATGCCGAAACCGCTAAGACTCAAGCAGACAGTGAAGCCTACAAGAAAACCAAAGCAGCCGAGGCTGAAGCAGAAGCGAATAAAAAGGTCGCTGATTCAGTAACTGATGAGTTGATCCGTTACACAGAAGCCCAAGCCAGAGAAAAACACGGTTGGGTCACGGTTAATGGTGCAAATACGGTCGTAACCGATCAGGGCAAGTAGTATGGCATATTTCATAAGTAAAATATTCGTGTTTTTACTATTGTTGGTCTTGGCTGGATTCGTCTACGTCATGTTAAGATCCAACAGGAAGAATAAAAGTAAAAAAACGAAGAAGGACGATGACTGGAGCCAATTTTAGGTAGGGATGGACGATCCAGAAAGGAACTCGGATATGAAAGAACAAATACTCCAATTGATGGGAACAATCATCAAGCTTTCGATCCAGCATCCCGAAGCGGAAGATTTACTCATCAAAGCTGCCGTCCGCCTGAAAGAATTTGAACAACGTTTCAGCGCCAATGCAGAGGATTCTGAATTGATGAAAATCAATCGCCAAGCAGGGATCGCTCCAGTCAAAGTAGATCAGGAACTTTTTGAATTAATCAAAATCGGTAAAGAACAAAGCCTGATAGCAGATAGTGCGCTGAATATTGCCATCGGTCCTTTGATTCAAGAATGGCGCATCGGATTCAAGGATGCAAACTATCCATCGCCAGAAAAAATTCAAAGCCTGCTGCCGTTGATTGATCCAGCAGCGATCCAATTAGATGAAAAGAAACAAACTGTTTATTTGGAACACGCAGGGATGGCGATAGACTTAGGCGCATTGGCGAAGGGCTACTTTGCTGATAAAATCATCGCTGATTTCAAAAAGGCTGGAGCGGCTGCGGCGTTTATCGATCTCGGCGGAAATGTGCTAACCTATGGAGCAGTACCGCAACGAGCAGATGGTCGTTGGCGGATTGGTATCCAAAACCCATTCTTACCGCGAGGAAACTATGTCGCTGTGGTAAAAGTACAAAACGAATCCGTTGTGACCTCTGGAATCTATGAGCGAAAGTTTGACTGGCAGGGGCAAAGCTATCACCATATTTTTGATAGTCAGACCGGCTACCCCATCAAAACCAATCTAGCCAGCTTGACGATCGTTTCGGGAGAATCCTTAGCAGGTGAGATTTGGACGACACGTCTATTTGGCAGATCTGCTCAAGAAGTACTAACAGAACTGAATCGGCTGGATGACATTGAAGGGATCGTGATCACCACTGATCAGCAGATAGCTTATAGTGAAGGATTAAAAGGCAGAATTGAACTCTAAGTAAAGAGACACAAGGATGAATCTTGTGTCTTTTTTTGCGAAACAGTTGTGATTTTATTCAATTTTTTTAGGCGATTTAAAAGATTTTGCAACGAAAAAATAATTTATTAAACGTTATTGAAAAAGCGTTTTCCTTTCTATATACTGTGTTTGAGAGAGGCCTTACATTAGGAACTAGGAGGTGAAAGAAATGCCAAAACGACTATGACTATGAAGCAGAACTATACTTAGAGTCTCTAAGCGAGTACAGTTAGCATTCTTTCCCTCAAAGTATCTCCGTGATTGAAAATCAATCCAATACTTTCGAAGGACACATACAAAAGCGGTCTTTTTTTGTGTGCAAAATTTTGAGTTGGAAGGAAAGCTGCGACTCATCAAGCCAGTGATCCAAACAAAAAATGACGACGAAAGAAGGATTTAGAAAATGAAAAAAAGAGCAAGTGGATTATTAGTGATCGCATTAGCAGTTTTTGCGATCGTGTTAGCGGGTTGTTCAAGCAATGATGCGAAGGAAGAGAAGAAGGATCGTGCGGAGGCCGACATCGACTGGCAAATGATCACGCCAGAAAAGATGAAGGACGTGCTAGAAAAAGACGATTCAACCGATTATCAAATCATTGATATCCAACCAGAATCCGATTATGCCAAAGGACATCTGCCAAACTCAGTTAGCGTACCAGCTTATCCAGTCGATACGGAAGACTTGGAAAAATTAGTCGTTGATAATGCGGATCAGTTCAAAGATGGCGACAATCCAATCTACGTTGTCTGCCCTGGCGGCGGTGGCGGTGCAAAGCGTACGATCTCACTATTAATCGACGAAGGTGTCGATGAGTCTCGCTTATTCATCGTAGAAAACGGTGCGAAGAAATGGCCTTATAAAGACGATAGTAAACTTTGGGTGACAGAATAAAAAGGTAGGTTTGAAGAATCCTCATGATATGCTTCATATAATTTTAGACAAGGAAAAAATAAACATCCAAATCTACTTATGTTTTAGGGTTAATTACATTTAGTATGATTTCCCGTTGAATAAACACGCTGTAAATGTCGAAAAATAAAAAGAAAATACGAAAAAAGTTTGAATAATTCGTGAATAATTGCTACTATCTTCTTTGAAAGCGTTTAATTCGAAGGGGATGAATTATTTGAAAAAAATGGGTTTAATTAGAAGTGCAGTGACGTTATTCACCGTATTGGGGCTTACTTTACCAGCAGAACTAGCAGCTGCAGAGACCATTAACAGTGAAGCGAGTAGTAATCAAGTTAGTAGTGTTAGCAGTACAGCAGCTAGTGAAACGAACAGTGTAGTTAGCGCTCAGACAATAGAAACAACTTCTTCTACTGATTCAACTACTGAAGGCAGTCCACAATCAAGTGAAGCATCAAAAAGTGCCACCACTGTACCAATTCAAATGTTGGGGATCAATGACTTTCATGGCGCGTTGAGTACGACGGGCAGTTACTATGATGCTGCTGGGAATAAAACTTCAAATGCAGGAACCGCAGCATTATTAGCCGGATATTTTAATCAGGCAGAAGCTTCATTCAAGCAACAGAACGCTGAAGGTAAAACGATTCGGGTTCAATCAGGCGATATGGTCGGCGCAAGTCCAGCCAATTCAGGTCTATTGCAGGATCAACCAACGATGCGTATTTTGAATAAAATGAACTTTGCGGTTGGTACGTTGGGGAACCATGAATTTGATGAAGGGTTAGGCGAGTTCAATCGCATTCTAACCGGAGCGAAACCAGGTGCGGATTCGGGTTTCTTGCCAATCGTGAATGAATATAATAATGCTATTCCTCAAGACGAGCTAAAGGGTGGATTTGATTTAGTTATTGCTAATGTTCATGAAAAAGGGACTGACAATATTCCTTATGGTTGGAAGCCTTATACTATTGAAAATGTCGGTACTCCTTCTGAGCCAATCAACATTGGCTTCATAGGGGTTGTTACTACAGAAATTCCGAACCTTGTATTAGCGGAACATCACAAGGATTATGAGTTCTCAGACCCAGCAGAAGAAATTGCAAAATACGCTAAAGAACTTGTCGAGAACGAAAAGGTCAATGCTATTGTCGTTCTTGGACATACACCTTCTGTACAGGGAAATGGTGACAGTGCAACTGGTGAGTCAGTTGATATTATGAATAAAGTTAACGAAATTTATCCAGACAATAGTGTTGATGCCTATTTTGCGGGACACAACCACGTGTACACGAATGGTGTAGTTGGAAATGCTCGGATTGTACAATCGACATCGCAAGGTAAGGGTTATGTTGATCTGCAAGGAGAATATGACACAAAAACAAACGATTTTGTGTCAACACCAAAAGCTACAGTTGCTCCTGTAGATCCAAATGGCGGTGTTACCAAGGATACTGCTATCGAAGCAATCGTTACAGATGCTGATGCTCGAGTGGCACAAGTTACAGAAGAAAAAATCGGAACAGCCGATAAAGCGGAAGATATTTCGCGAACAGTTAATGAAATGGGTGAGTCGCCTGTAGGGAATCTTGTAACGGATGCCCAGGTCTATATGGCGAATAAAAATGGTGTTCCTGTTGATTTTGCAATGACAAATAATGGTGGGATTCGCGATGACCTGAAGGTGAAGTCTGATGCCTCGATTACTTGGGGAGCGGCGCAAGCTGTACAGCCGTTTGGTAATATCATGCAGATCGTGGAGATGACTGGACAACAAATCGAGAATGTTTTGAATCAGCAAACGTTCAAATTTGATCCAAATGATGGTAGAGGTAGTGGATATTTCCTTCAAGTTTCCGGATTGAAGTATACAGTCATTGAAAATCCAGATAAAGCTGACACGGAACATCAATACGTTGTTAATGAAATGAAAAAAGCTGATGGCACACCGATAGAAGCAGATAAGACGTATAAGCTGATCATCAATGATTTCTTGTATGGTGGCGGTGATGGCTTCTCTGAATTTACCAAAGCAACGCTTACAGGTGCCTTGGATCCTGATACAGAGACATTTATCGGTTATATTAAGGATTTAGAAACGAAGAGTGAAAAAGTTTCGGCAAAAATCGAAGGTCGCAAAACATTAGCAGCGACTGATCCAGCAAAAGAAGAGACGGAGAAAATTAAAGCAGAGACAAAACTGGATAAATACCGTGAAGGCGACAAGAACATTACCGGAAAAACGATTCCTAATGGCACGATAACAATCACTCCAGCTAAAGCTCGGGCCTTGGCTCAAGGAAAAGCTGATAAAGATGGAAACATCAATATTGCCGTTGATCAGCTAGGCCTAAAAGAAGGTCAAGTGGCGACTGTGTCCATTGAAGGTGAAAACGGCGGAAAAGCAGAATTTTCAGTGACTGTCTTACCAATGGAAACAACCAGTACAACAACAGAACCAACTACCTCGATTGATCCAATAGACGCAGAAGCAAAACGAATCAAAGAAGAAACCGAAGTAGATGATCTTTATGAGGGCGATCAGTTTCTGACTGGAAAAACCATTCCGAATGCGACCGTTGAGGTTGCTGTTGAGGAAACCGCTACTGACGAAAAAGTTGAAACGAACTCAACAGGAGAACCGAAAAAATCTGGTGCAGATGGTGAATTCAAGATCGATATTCAATCTTTAAATTTACGTGAGAGTGATACAGTTCACCTAATCATTACTGGGGAAAACGGCGGCCGTGGAGAATTCATAGTAGATGTTTTGGGCAATGCAGCGCTAAAAGAAACAGATTTGATTAAAAAGGAAACAAAAATCGATAATCTTTACCAAGGTGACCCAGCCTTAACTGGGAAGACGATCGCAAATGCAACGATTGATGTTTCCGTTACTGATAGTGGAAAATTTGCATTAGGCAAATCTGATGAAAAAGGTAACATCAATGTTGATGTTAAAGAATTGAACTTGATTAAAGATCAAAAAGTGATCATTACGATCACTGGATCGAATGGTGGGCGAGCTGCATTTTCGTTGACTGTTCTGAAGCATGAGATTGTATCGGGGAATAACGGCGGACTTACAGGTGGTAATTCGACCGATCAAAACTGGATAGATCAGGTATGGAAAAAGGTCTATCCGAATACAGGTGAAGGACAACAACCAATCTTCGTACTTCTTGGTGTGGTTGCTTTAGGAGCCAGCGGGTTGCTTTATTTTAAGAGAAGATAAATAATGTATGATCATATAGCCAAGTCCAATTATGGGCTTGGCTATTTTGTTACAGAAATCCATGATTTTCTTCTGATTTCAACTTTTTTATCAGGTATAATGAGTGAACAATACATCTTTTGGAGGGGCTATGGAGAAGACGAATCAGATCAAATTGAATCTACAATATATCAGTATGCAGGTTCCTTACTGGATGGGCTACTCGGTGCTGGGAACCTTCACTTCGGTTTTCTTATTGTCTCGTGACTTTACGAATGGTCAGATTGGGACGGTTTTATCGCTAGCAAATTTATTCGCTACGATAGCCCAGCCTTTCTTAGCATCGTTTGCTGATCGGATGACACGGATTCGACTATCTCAGTTGGCAGCGGGGATGGCTTTGCTGCTGGTAGTATTCTCGGGGATATTGCTCGTGCTGCCAAAAGTTTTCTTAATCATCGCGTTGATCTATATCCTGCTCTATAGCAGTTTGGTACTTTTGCAGCCGCTGACGATCGCGATTGGAACCTTTTTTATCAGCCGCGGCTATGCTTTGAATTTTGGCGTGGCGCGCGGGATGGGCTCGTTAGCCTTCGCAGTAGCGGCCTCAATGACGGGCGTTCTGATTGAACGGTTTTCTGCGACGATCATTTTGTATCTCTTGATTGGCTTTTTTCTTTTGTTTGCACTTGTAACTTTATCCATTGATACCCGTAAGGATGGCGGGAAATATTCAGAATCGATCGTACCGGAGCATCTTCAAGAGGTTCACACGGGAGAGCCAATCGGGCTGGTGGAATTTGCTAAAAAATATAAGCGGTTTATGTTTTTACTCGTTGGCGTGTCCTTCTTGTTTGTTTTCCATACGATCACGAATAGCTACATGTACCAGATCATGCAGCCATTAGGTGGGACAGAAGCGAATGTGGGTTCTTCCTTGTCTGTTGCGGCATTGAGTGAACTGCCGACGATGTTTTTCTTTTCGATCTTGCTGCGGCGTTTTAAGATTCATTCATTGATGCGTTTTGCGGCAGTCTTCTTCTCAGTCAAAGCGCTGCTGGTTTTATTCGCCGGGAATATTTTTCTGATCAATGCGGGGCAAAGCCTGCAAATGCTGGGATTTGCGATGCACACGATGGCTTCTGTTTACTATACGAATCAAATCATTCCGCAGAAGGATCTGGTCAAAGGGCAGACCTTGATGGCGACAGCGAATTCGATTGGTGGAATCATCGGCGCCTTTGCCGGTGGACACATACTGAGTCTTTTCTCTGTTTCAACGATGCTTTTAATCGGAACGATTATTTCGCTGGCAGGGACGTTGATCGTTTTGCTGTCAGTGGAAAAAACTGAATAATCTGAGCGTCTATTCCTAGTTAGGGAATAGGCGTTTTATTTCGTTTTCTTTTTAAAAAGCGATAGAGTGGAGCTTGTAGTAACCGATGAAGGGGGTCTTTCATGAAACGCTATCGCTACTATCTGATCATTTTTTTGATCGCCGGACTCTTTGTTCTTCCACAACTATGGACGCAAAAAATGATTTTAGGCGCGGATGCGCTGTTTCACTACAATCGTTTTTATGAGACGGCAGAGCAGATCAGAACGGGAAATTTCAGCTACTTTATTTCGCTCTTCGGTTTCCAGCAATCTGGACGGATCGTGAATGCGGTGTATGGGCCGTTGTTTTCCTATATTCAAGGTGGATTGGTTTTACTGGCGGGCATATGGTTTCGCTATCAGGTGTTGTCGAATTTTCTGGTTTATTTATTAGCCGGTTGTTCGCTGTTCAAATTACTGACTTATGACAAACTCAAAGAAAGCACGGCTTTGTTTACGGCAATTATTTTTATGACTACCTATAGTGTTAATTATTGGGGCTTGAATCAAGGCTTCACCAGCTGGGGCACAAGTTTGTTACCTCTGTGCTTGATTCCGCTGGTGGATCTGAAAAATCAGCATTTTCCGATTGTCAAAGTTGCTTTAAGTATGGCGCTGATGACGCAGGTTCACACGTTGACGGCAATGATGCTGGGGTTGATTTATTTTCCCTTTTTTGTTGTCTATGCACGAAAACGCTGGGGTGCAGCGCTCATTGAGCTAGCCAAAACAATCGGCTTATATGCGTGTTTGTCAATCAATGTGTGGATCAGCTTATACTTGATCAACACGGGAGATCAATTAAAAATGCCCTTTACCAATCCGCAAATGAGTGAAAAGGCGATCGATTTGGGCGGAGCCTACTGGCTGCATTATCCCGGGATTTTACGCCTGGTGCTGATTGTGGGCTTTCTTTTTTGCTTGATTAAATGGCGCAAGGTGCAGCGATTTACGAAGCAATTATTGATTTTTAGCGGCATCCTCTTTTTCCTTTCAACCAGTCTGATTCCGTGGGATTGGTTCGTTGCCCATCAGGTGCCCTTGGTTTCGTTGATCCAGTTTCCGTTTCGTTTCTTTGCACCATTTACCGTGTTGTTTCTATTCTTTCTGGCTTCGTTAATCAATGATTTAGCTGAGAAAAAAGCGGTATATGCTCTGCTGCTGATGACTATAATCACAGTCGGGCAAAATTTACAGGTTATGACCCATGATTTGAATCAATGGGATCAACGTTCCTTAGTAAGTAAGCATACATTTGTGCGTACTTCCGAAAAAGCAGCACGGCAAAGCTTTTATGACTCTGATCTGGAAAAGGCTTTGAAGGCTGTAGAAAAATCCAGTCCAGATTATTTACCGATCTATCATGACGATGCGAAAAATAAATATGTCAGTTATGAGAAGCAAATTCTCGCAAACCAAACGAATTTCGCAAGAACTGTTAAAAACAATCAATTAGAGCTTACGTGGAATTCGAAAGAAGCAGGGACTGTCCAGCTGCCTGTGATCGTCTATCAGAATACAAAAATAGTAGAAAATAATCGGGAAGTTACACCCTCTGCGCTGTCGAATATCGGTGTGCCGACCATCAAACAAAAAATCGGAAAAAATATGGTACGGGTCCATTATGATCCGCCAGAATATATCTCAATCGTTTTTGTTCTCTGTGCCTTAAGCTGGCTTGCGACATTCTTATGGTGTCTTTATCATTTTTTCACTAAGGTAGGATAACTTTGGCTTTCTGTGAAGCTATCAGGTAAAATACAAAAATAGAAACGGGGATGAAGCACAATGACAAACTATAATAATGAAAAGGATCGTCGCTTGCGTGGCTCCATGGCACCAAAAACGGAAGACGATGTGGCTCTCGCAGGAACAAATTCTAGTGAGACGGAAGATAAATCAGAAGCGTTAGCCGGCAGTAATTCTGGTGAACCCAAAGAGGTTGCCCGCTCTGGCTCAAACGCGGTCGAGGAAGAAGAACCGCATTCATCATTGAAGGATGAAGCGAAAAAAATCATCAAAGAGATCGAAGACAAGATTGATCCGAAGAAATAACGAGTGGAAGTTTACATGGATAATTATTTAGAGATTTATGAGCATTGGTATCCACGAAGTTATGGCTTGGATGATTATCCGACAGAATGTCATGTGACCTATTCGGGAGCAGAACGGAAAGTACTATTCGAACAATTAACCGAACCTCAGCAAGCCTTAGTTAATCAGCAAAGAAAGTATGAAGTTCGCTCATTGTTTTTGCAGAAGCAGTATTTAGAAACTTCTGACTGGGAATTTGTCGCGTTGAATATCGACGACGAATACGAACGGGGGGTTCACAGCGAGTTGAAATGCGCGTGTGGGCGCCCGCTAAAATATCAGTTTGTGATTGAGTCAAAAATCAAACAGCAGGAGATTCGGTTAGGCATCCAGCATTTTAAGGATCATTTAGGCATCTCACAGCAGGTGGCTGAAGAAATCAAAAAAGGCGTTGCTCATGTGGATTTGGCTTTGGATGAGCTGCTGTGGTTGACGGGGAAGGGAATCTCATTTCCAGAGGACCTGTGGCATCGCTACGTATTTGCCTATTATCGCAACAATACTCTGCGTCATCCGCTTTCCTTGAATCAGAAGTTAGCTGAGCGGGTCGTCCGGTTTCGTGAGGCGAAGATGCCGCTGTTTATCGGTGATTATCTAAGTGTCGTGACGGAGATCAATCAAGTGGATCGCGAAGTTTTTGAGCGGCAGGAGAAGAATTTTTTAGCGGATAAAACAGTTTTCGAAGCGTATTTAGATGATTTTCAGCAGGATATCCAAGCACCCGTTTATTTGGAACGAAAGTTTTGGGGCCGGAAGCTGACGGATTTTATTGAATTAGAACGTTACGGGACTGAAACCTATGAAGAGGCTAAGGTGCGATACTTTGACGACTTGTTATCGTTCCTATTGGTGTTGAAGGATAAAAATCAAGCGGCACGAAAAATTCGCAGCTTTGAACTTTTCCATGAGAAAAAATATGGCAATGCAGAATTGATTGCCTTCATTATTGAAAAATACCAGCAATACCAATTTACACAGAATTTTTTCTTAGCGGTTCCGAAAGTTTATCGTGTCGGTATCCGCAAAGCAATCCAACGCAAACAAAATAAATAGGGGTCTGCTTCCATTTTAAGATGGAACTAGACTCTTATTTATTTGTATGGAAAGAATTTTTTATTCATGATTTGGCTACCTTTTTGACAGCGAATAATTGTTCCGAAGAATACTTTAATAAATAACGAAAAAATACTCAATAAACTGTGTGATTTATATTTTTTATGGGATAATAGAAATGTAAAAACAATAATTTTAGGAGCTGAAAGCCGATGTTTGATTCGCAAAAGGTGAAGGATTTAAATGAGTTGGAGTTGATCGTTTATACCTTTATTGTCGAAAACATGGAGCATGTGGGTGGAATGACGATCCGTGATCTTTCTGACAGCTGCCACGTGTCGACCTCGACTATTTTGCGCTGTTTAACTAAGCTCGGCTATTCCGGCTATACGGAATTCAAATACGCGTTGAAGGAGAATCTTTCACGACAAGGTCAATCCTTTGAAGCTTTTTATGACGCGAATGTCCACGTTGATGCTTTTTTAAAAAAAGTAAACAACGAAAGCTATCATACGGTGCTAGATCCGGCGATTGATATGATCGTTGGCAGCAAACACCTTGTTTTTTCAGGAATAGGAACAAGTGGTACCTTGGGAACTTACGGGGCGCGCTATTTTTCAAACATGCTATTTAACGCTTATGCCATTACCGATCCCTTTGTTCCGGCTCCAACGAGAGGATTAGAAACAACTTTATTAATCGCTTTGTCAGTTTCAGGTGAAACAACTGAGATTATCAAGCAAATCGAAAATTTCAAACGCTACGGAGCCAAAATTTTGAGCATCACAAATGATCAGCACTCGACAATCGCACAAATGGCAGATTTTAATATCTCTTATTATATGCCAGAGATAACAGGTCCTGATCCAGCAGAAGAATTTATAAACCTTACGACACAAGTTCCAGTCATCGCACTTTTAGAAATCTTAGCGCAACAATCCTATCAGCGAGAAAACAATGCTAAAGACTGATCACAACAGCCTTTAGCATTTTTTTTGCGAGTTACGCTTTTCGCAGTTTATTAAAGAGCGAGTATTTATTATATCTTATACTGCATAAGGAACGGACCGTTTAGCGGAATCGTATGCGTACGAAAATAAGCTCATTTTTCTGGGCTTTGAAAAATGAATTCCTCTGAAATGAGCTAGCTGCGAGTTACGCTTTTCGTAGTTTATTAAAGAGCGAGTATTTATTAAATCTTTTACTGCATAAAGAACAGACCGTTTAGCGGAATCGTATGCGTACGAAAATAACCACATTTTTCAAGGCTTTGAAAAATGAATTCCTCTGAAATGAGCTAGGTGCGAGTTACGTGTTACATATGTTTTATAGTCCATTAGCACAACATATTGTGGTTAATAAAGGAATTAATCGTTCAGAATAACAAATCAAGCTTAAAAAGGACCATTTTGTTTTTTTGTTTGGAACATGTTTCTGACTGTTACAGAAGTATTCCAATCGATGAGTTCATCGCTTATGATAAAACTGTAAACGGATACAACAACGCGAATGGCCATCGCAGCAAAAATTATTATTAAGGAGAATCAATTTATGAATAACTTTATTAACGAGAAATTATTGCCGCCGATTTTAAAATTTGTAAATACTAAAGCTATAACTGCTCTTCGTAACGGGATGTTATACACCATGCCATTTACAATTGTCGGCTCGGTCTTCTTACTATTAGCGAATTTTCCAATACCAGCCGTTTCTGAATGGGTTGCGAGCAGTGGGTTAGATTTCTATTTTAACGAAGCATTCGGTGCATCATTTGCTATTATGTCAATTTTTGCTGTAATGGGTATTGCAAATTCTTATGTAAAAGAAGAAGGTTTCGAAGGGTTACCCGCAGGAATGATAGCGGTTGTAGTCTTTCTACTAACAATGAAATCTAGTGCGACAAACGCAGAAACGAATACTATCGTAACCAATGTCATTGATAAAACTTGGACAGGTGGACAAGGAATGATCAGTGCGATCTTAGTCGGATTATTTGTCGGCTGGGCGTACTCTTGGTTCTTGAAACGTGATATCCGCATCAAATTACCTGAACAAGTACCCGCAAACGTAGCGAACTCATTTACTGCATTGATTCCAGCAGCAGTAATCACAACAGTAGCATTAGTTGTCTATGTAATCTTTGATAAATTCCTTAACACAACAGTGGTCGAATCAATCTATAAAGTTATTCAAAGTCCGATGCAAGGGGTTACAGATACCTTTGGTGGCGCAATGATGTTAGGCTTCTTGGTTCCATTCTTATGGTTCTTCGGTGTTCATGGTTCTACCTTGGTCGGCGGGATCATGGGTCCGATCTTGACAGCAAACTCATTGGAAAACACAGCAATCTTAAAAGCTGGTAAAGAGTTAACGGTTGCTAATGGGGGACACATTGTTACTCAACAATTCTTAGATCAGTTCATGACAGTGACAGGTGCTGGGATGACGATCGGTATCGTAATGTACATGGTTATGTTTGCTCGTTCTGCTCAGTTCAAGCAATTAGGACGCTTAGCACTGCTGCCAGCATTCTTTAATATCAATGAACCGATTTTATTCGCAACACCAGTAGTAATGAATCCGATCATGGCGTTGCCATTCATTTTAACACCAATGGTTTCAGGCGTGATTACGTACTTCTCACTATATTCAGGACTAGTACCATTATTCACTGCTGTACAAGTACCTTGGACAACACCACCAATTATCTCTGGATTCTTAGTGGGTGGCTGGAGAACAGCGGTCTTGCAAGCGGTCGTATTAACAGTCGGATTCTTCATCTATCTGCCATTCGTTCGTAAAGTGGATTCATTGAACTACTTGCAAGAACAAGGCGAAAGCATGGAAGAAATTGAAAAAGATTTAGCAAACGAAAATAAAAAAGCCGAAGGAAGCGCAACGGTTTAATTAAAGAGGTAAACAAATGAGTATTTTTAAAGAGAACTTTTTATGGGGCGGCGCAGTTGCCGCCCATCAACTAGAGGGTGGTTGGCAAGACGGCGGAAAAGGTGTCAGTGTGGCAGATGTGATGACTGTCGGCGCTCATGGCGTCCCACGTCGAATTACCAACGGAGTTTTAGAGGGCGAAAATTATCCGAATCATGAAGCGATTGATTTTTATGGACGCTACAAAGAAGATGTGAAATTATTCGCAGAACTTGGATTGAAATGCTTCCGTACTTCAATTGCATGGACCCGGATCTTTCCTAATGGCGATGAGACGGAACCAAATGAAGCAGGACTGCAATTCTATGATGACCTGTTTGATGAATGTCTAAAATATGGGATCGAGCCTGTTATTACCTTGTCCCATTTTGAAATGCCTTATCATTTAGTCACCGAGTATGGCGGTTGGAAGAATCGTAAAATGATCGAGTTCTTCGTTCGATTTGCTGAAGTGTGTTTCACTCGCTACAAGGATAAAGTTAAATATTGGATGACCTTCAATGAAATCAACAACCAAGCTAACTATAAGGAAGACTTTGCGCCATTTACCAATTCTGGTTTGAAGTTTGAAGCTGGTGATGATCGTGAGAAAATCATGTATCAAGCGGCACATTATGAATTAGTTGCTAGTGCACAGGCTATCGAAATCGGTCATAAAATCAATCCTGATTTTGAGATTGGCTGTATGATCGCGATGGTTCCAATCTATCCCTATTCCTGCAGTCCATCTGATATGATGGCAGCTACCGTGGCGATGCAACGTCGCTATTGGTTTACAGATGTCCATTGCAAAGGGCGTTACCCAAGCTATATGAAAGCCTACTTTGATCGTAAGCAGTTCAATCTGGATATCACGGCTGAAGATGAAGTGCAATTAACGAAAGGAACCGTTGATTATATCGGCTTTAGTTACTACATGTCCTTTGCAGTGAAGGATCATGATAAAGGACCAGCGTTTGATTATGATGAAGCGAATGATTTAGTGGAAAACCCATATGTTAAAGCTTCTGATTGGGGTTGGCAGATTGATCCCACAGGCTTGCGTTATGCTATGAACTGGTTCAATGATCGTTATGAATTACCATTGTTCATCGTCGAAAATGGGTTCGGTGCGATCGATGAGATCGACGCTGACGGCGAGATTCATGATGAATACCGCATCGATTACTTGCGGGAACACATCGAGGCGATGCAGGAAGCGGTAATCTATGATGGCATTGATCTAATGGGCTATACGCCATGGGGCTTTATCGATTTAGTTTCTGCTGGAACAGGGGAAATGAAAAAACGTTATGGCTTCATCTATGTTGATAAAGACAATGAAGGCGCGGGTACATTGGATCGCAGCAAGAAGGATTCCTTCTACTGGTTCCAAAAAGTGATCGCAAGCAACGGAGATAAGTTATAGATACTTCATTTGAAATAGGAGGCAAAATGGAATGAGTGAAAAAACAATTATGTTAGTTTGTAACGCTGGGATGAGTACCAGTATGTTAGTCACAAAAATGCAAAAGGCGGCCGAAACACAAGGACTTGATGTAGAGATTTTTGCGACCGCCGCCGCAGATGCAACCAATCAATTGGAACAAAAAGAAATTAATACTGTCTTATTAGGACCGCAAGTTCGGTTCATGCAGAAGCAATTTGAAGCGAAATTAGAACCATTAGGGATTCCTGTTGATGTGATTGACATGACCGATTACGGCATGATGAATGGTGAAAAAGTTCTTGGCCAAGCAGTAGCAATGATCAACGGCTAGTTATCAGGGATTAAAAATGAAGGAGACTTTACATGCAAGAAGAAAACTTAGAGGCAGTGATGGGACTGATTATTCATGGCGGAAATGCGAAAAGCAACGCCATGGAAGCTATTCAAGAAGCAAAAAACGGCGACTTTCAGCTAGCAGATGAAAAAATCAAAGAAGCTGAAGAATCATTAGTCGAAGCGCACCATTCGCAAACAGGACTGCTAACCAAAGAAGCACAAGGCGAGCACCTTAATTTAAATTTACTGACTGTTCATAGTCAAGATCACCTGATGACTTCGATCGCTTTTACCGACTTGGCAAAAGAAATTATCGACGTTTATCGTAAAATGAGTGCATAAGAACACCCCATCCATGATTCTCCTAAATCATGGATGGGGAGTTTTTGCTAGTCCAACTTTTCGCAGTTGCTCAAAGTATGAGGTTAGTTACTAAAAAATAATCCCTATTCTCATTACAAGAAGTATAGTTGGATAGTATGCGCAATGAG
>NZ_JCAFYN010000058.1:0-20369 GCF_059374735.1 Enterococcus sp. GPZ-007
GAAATGAGACAGCTTAGTTTTAAGCTGTCTTTTTATTTTCCCCACCATACAGATGATAAAGAAGGCGGAAAAAAACACTTGAATAACTCATTTTAAGAAATAAAAAAAAGCGACAGAATCGTCACTTTAAACTTGTAAAGTATCAATGATTTTACGTAATTCCGTCACGGAGATTTGTCCAGGGGCTGAGGCTGTTCCCGCAGAGCCGAAAGTTGCTGCCGATCCAAATACCTGACCTGAGATTCGGCTGATCATACCTAATGCTCCCATTGACATGGTGATTAACGGTCGATCGGAATAATTTTCGTACATCTCACGTGTTGCCTCTAGTAAAGTTAAAACATCTTCGCTATTTTGCGGCATCACGGCAAGTTTGCATATATCAGCGCCTTTTTTCTGCATCTGCTGCAACCGGGAAAGAATTTCTTCCTTAGGCGGTGTTTTATCAAAATCATGATTACACATAATTACTTTAATTCCCTTTTTTTGGGCAGCTTCTAACGTCTGTGTAACACGTTCTTCAGGCATAAATAACTCTAAATCAATCAAATCAAGACGGCCATGCTCGATCAACGTATCATAAATTTCAAAGTATTTTTCATCGCTCAAAGATAGTTCGCCACCTTCTTTGTAGGTACGAAAAGTAATGAGTAGCGGTTTATTGAGTACTTTTCTTAATTTATGCGAAAGATCAGCCACTATTTTTGTCTGCTCTACATCTTGAAAAAAATCAATCCGCCATTCAACGATGTCACAATCAAGCTGTTGAATGTGTTCAGCAGAAGCTAGAAGTGCGGATTCAGTTCGGTCTACCAGAGGAACGATTATTTTAGGTTTGCCCTCACCAATGATAATTTGATCAATCTTTACTTTTTTCATATAGTCTCCTCCTTAAGCTGACAAGTCGACTGTTCTGCGATAACGAATGAAAATAATTACCGCTAACAAGAAGCCAATTCCAGCGATAATGGTATCAAATAGCATAATACCACGAACGTTGGTTTTAGCGATGGCTGCTGCAATAATCGGAATAAGGAAAGATGCAATACTACCAAAGGTATAAAAGACGCCTGTGATGGTACCTTTACCAGCAGGAAACATCTCTCCCATCACTGTTAATCCTAGCTGCATCACGCCACCAGCTGCAAAGAAACCAACGAATGCTGCTCCTATCATCATGACGGTTGGTGTTGGGAATAACCACATCACTAAAATCGTCACAAAAGAGACCAACGTGTAGAGTACTACTAAGTATACAGGCCGTACCTTTGTTGCCAGAACGGCTGTAACGGCGACACAAACTAGAGAACCGGTAGAATAATAGGAAATCAATAAGTTTGCATTGTCAGTCGTCATGCGAGCGACTTCTTCCCCATAAATACCGATAAATTGAGAAATCAAATAGAAGGTCGCTTGAGAAATAAAGCCGTAAATAATGAAGCAGACTCCTTCAATGGCGATTTTCGGTTGGCTTTTAAAAGTAACTGCTTGGATCTCAGTCTGATCATTTTCTTTTGCATCTTGGTCAGGAAATGGCCGTTTCAACAAGAATAAGCCATTTAAGACAAAAACGATAACTGGAATGATAAACGACCAGCCGTACCATAACTGATTGGTATTAATAATCTTTAACATAATTGGTAATGTGAATTGTCCAATCTGCACAAAAGCCTTGATTAAGACGTTTGCTGTACCAGCTTTTTTTGGAAAAGATTCCATCAATGCTGGATACGTACCGGAGTCTAAGAAGGAATTTGAAACTCCGGCAATCACTGCAAAGATCATGGCCGTCGAAACACTCTGACTATACAAAATACCGAAGAAATACAGAGAATAAGTAACGATTCCCAGATAAATAAAAGGCTTTCTTCCGAATTTATCGGATAAACGACCAGAAATCAGAATAGCGATCAACCGGCCGATTCCCAGCATGGAAATAACTTTTGCCACACCCATTAAATCGGTATCCCATTGCCCCATCAGAGCTTTTTGATTTTGTGAGATGATGATGACACCCATCCCGTGAATAATGTAGTTAATATAAAGACCGATCGCTGTTGGTAAGTATTTATTTTTCATATCTAACACTCCGCCTATTCATCAAATAGTAAATCTTTAATATATGTGACTGGCATCTCCTCGCCAGTAAAAAGTTTAAAGGCTGCAGCCCCTTGATAAAGCATCATACCTAATCCGTTAATGGCTTTTTTTGCTCCGTGCTCTTTTGCAAAACGTAAGAGTTTCGTTTCTCGCGGTGCATAGACTACATCAAAGACGACTAAGTCGGGACGAATCATTTCGGGATCGTTAATTAAGCTTTGGTCTTGTAAAGGTTTCATACCAACCCCTGTTGCATCAATATAAATACTACTTTCCTGAACAGATTGTTTAAATGACTTTTGATCAGACAAATCAGTTAAAGTCGCTTGACAGCTAGTATGCTCATTGATTTTTTTAACTGTTTCTACCGCATTTTCATATACGTCGTCTTTAATATTGAAAATACGCAATTCTTTGGCGCCATCGAAAGCAGCCTGGATAGCAATAGCCGTTCCTGCCCCGCCTGCCCCAGTTAAAGTAACAATTTGATCTTTTACTGAAACGCCTTCATCCATCAAGGCTTTCATTGCACCGACCCCATCAGTGTTATAACCAACTAGATGACCTTGACCGTCCTTGTTTGTAACGGTATTTACTGCTCCGATCAATTGAGCTTCGGGAGAAATTTCATCTAAGTAGGGGATGATCGCTTGTTTATTAGGCATAGAAACGTTAGAGCCACGAATACCTAAAGCGCGTATCCCTTCTACTGCATCCTTCAATGTTGAATTGTCCACTTCAAATGCTAAGTAAGCGTAATCTAATCCTAGTTTAGCAAAGGCTTCGTTATGCATTGTAGGAGACATACTGTGACGAATAGGGGTTGCGATTAAGCTAATTAATAAAGTGTGT
Source organism: Enterococcus sp. GPZ-007 (assembly GCF_059374735.1). NCBI lineage: Bacteria > Bacillati > Bacillota > Bacilli > Lactobacillales > Enterococcaceae > Enterococcus > Enterococcus sp. GPZ-007. The sequence continues at coordinate 2,953 of NZ_JCAFYN010000058.1, forward strand.
CCGTTTAATCTTTCTGTCATTGTTCAATTCCTCACTTATTTTATATTTTTATTGTGAATTCATAATCAAGCGTAAGCAGTGAAAGATGCTTTTCGATGAATAGTCAAATTATTAATGACTTTTGTCACATCACGTGCTTCTCTGGTTCCTTCCATGATCCTTCTAGCTACTTTGCTATCACCAATATTAAGCAGTGTTACATCGTTATGATTAGCATAAGCGGTTAGTTTTGCGATTAATGGGGCATTAGCTCTCATTCCTAAACAAATAAAGCCTAAATCAAAAGGTAATTCCAATCGTTTTCCTTCAGAATTTTCTACAATAAAATGATCTTTTTGGACTTCCATTAATTTAGTAGAAGTATGAACCTCAACATTATAATCGCGGACAATCTCCATCATTCCTAATTTAGTAATGACATCTAAGTCTTTTCCTAATTGATCGACCATCTCAACAATATGGACTTTTTTGGCTCCGTTTTCGGCATAGTATTCAACAACGTCTAAACCTACTGCGCCACCGCCGATAACTACGACTTCTTTGCCAACGAAATCATTAAATTTATCCATGTTTTCTAAAAGGTCAAAAATAGAGAACACTTGTCTTTCAGATTTTGCTAGTTCATCATGTAATCCTTTTATAGGTGGTAATAATGGTGTTGCTCCTGTAGTGTTTACAATTAAATTAGGTGTTTCTTTTAAATCAGATATTGTGAAACGATGGTTTAATTTGATAGTTAAGTTCTGAATTTTTTCTGATCTATTAGTTAAATAAGTAACAAAATCATCGATTCGTCGTTTATCAGGGAATCGAGCAATCTCATGAGCCAAACCACCAAGATACGACTTTTCTTCGTAAAGTGTAACATCTACGCCCATTTCTGCTGCACTAGCTGCTGCTTCAAGTCCGGCTGTTCCACCCCCGATTACGACCATTTTTAGTGGTGTGATGACTTGTGTTTTTTTATGAGAATCCTCGTAATAAAGATCAGGATTGACTGTACAGCGAATCGGACGCGATTTTGCGATACGATGATCAGCACAGCCGATGTTACACGAGATACACTTACGCAACAGTTCTTCTTGTCCGTTGGCGACTTTGTTGACCCAATTTGGTTCTGCGATTAGACCACGTCCCATAGCAAGTAGATCAGCATCTCCATTTAGTAAAATCTCTTCGGCACGCTGAGGACTACGGATATTTCCAGAAGTCACGATTACTTTTTCAGGATATTTATTTTTGACTGATTTTGCCATGTAACTGCGCCAGCCATCTTTTAAATTCATTTTATCGATTTGATATTGTAAATTATCATTTAAAGCAGATGAAACGTTGAGAATATCCACTTCATCTACAAAATAAGAAAGTAGATTCAAGGTATCATCTAATGTGTTACCATTCTGTAAAAGTTCATCTGCACTGATACGTAAAGAGATTGGAAAGAATGGTCCCACTGCTTGACGGACTGCTTGGATCACCATGCGAGCAAAGCGCGCACGATTTTCAGGCGTTCCGCCGAACTCATCAGTACGTTTATTGTAAATAGGAGATAAAAACTGACTGATCAAATAAGAGTGTCCTGCGTGTATTTCAACACAATCAAATCCAGCTTTTTGTGCTCGTGCCGCGCCTTCAGCATATTTTTGAACAATTTGTTCTATTTCTGCTTTTTCTAAGGGGCGAGGTACCGGATTTCCAGTTTTACTAGGGACATCTGAAGAAGAAACTGCTTTCATACCTTGTAAGCGTTGTTGGTAGGCAGACGCACCTGCATGATTAATTTGGACAGAAGTAGCTGCGCCATAGGCATGCATACGTTCATTAAACTGCCATAGACCAGGAATGAATTGGTCATTATCCATCCTTAATTGCGTTGTTCCATTTGTCCCTAAAGGATAATCGATGCAGATATTTTCTAAAGTGATTAACCCTGTGCCGCCTTTTGCTCGTTGTTCATAATAGGAATAGTGCTGTTCGTTGAAGGTGCCATCTTGATTCGCAAAATTTGTTCCCATTGGTGGCATGATCACTCTGTTTTTTAGAGTTAGTCGTTTAATTGTAAGGGGTTCAAAAAGCATTTGATATTTTTTCATTAAGTTCATCCTTTCACATATAATGAGAACATTCACAATATTTCATCTCTTATTCTACGAAAGGACAACTATAAAATCTAATGCTTTATTTTGATGTAAAACATAAATATAATTTATCGTTTAGCTTTCAATGATTTTTGCGGGAAGGTGTTTTTTGTAACGCTGCTGAATGACTAAAGAAGCGATAAAGCCTAATAAAATTAAGAAAACATCAAACCAAAAAACATATTCCATACCTTTTTTACTTATCACGCCAGTGATATAAGGGGTTACCATAACGGAGGTTGAAGTAGCTAATGAGTAGTAACTTGTATACCTTCCTTTTCTGCTTGGAAACAGTTCCAGCATCAAAGCCAATCCTAACTGCCAAATGCCTCCTGCGGCGAAAATTCCGATGATCAATGCTGCAACGACTGTAGAAATAAAACTTGGGGAAAGCAGCATCCAAAGTAATGATAATCCAGAAATAGCAACACAAAAACTAATTAATTTTGGAATATTTACACCTTTTTTCACAATGCCAGAAGTAAAAAAGACAGATGCAAAAGAACCGACACTATAAAGGCTGACAAATATCAAGCTATTCTCATGAGAAACAATTCGCATTGCTTCGGTATATTGCGGAATCCAGAGAATAAAGATATTAAAAATTGACACAGAAACAAAAGAGAAAACCAGCAAAGCGACCCCATCAATTTTGAAGTCTCCCTTGTTAATGATCTTTTTTGGTGCGTGTACAGGCTCATCAACTGTTTCTACAGGCAACGAACTCAATGGAGGGAATTTAGCAAAAACAAGATAACCTAAATTAGCTAACAAACAAACCGCACACAAGATAAACGGCCAGCCAAAAAATAATCCTTCTTTGAGCAGATAACGTGTAATAAATGGCAAAATAAATTGGCCTAGAGAAATAAATGCTTTATTAAGAACGCTAAGAGAACTGTTGGTTTTCTCATCCGGGTAAGCTTCTACTAAGGTAGGGTAAGTGCTAGTATCTAAAAAGGCATTACTGACACCTCCGAATAAGGCAAAGAAAAAGGCTATTTGATAATTCGGACTATATAAAACACCGAAAAAGAAAAGTGCATAAGATATAATGGCGATAATCACTGTTTTCCGGCGGCCAAATGTGTCTGAAAAAAAGCCTGAGAAATAAAGACTGATTATTCTTCCCAGACCAATTGCACTCATTACTAAGGTGACTTGAGTAGTACTAGCTTGCCATTGGTTTTTTAAAGCAGTCATATTTTGTGAAAGTATGATGGCGGCCATACCTTGAAAAATGTAATTAAAGTAAAGACTGCCAATCAGTAAACGATATTTTGTAGGTTTCATAAGTAATCCCTCTTTATGTGATTGTTTTCACTTGATTATACATCAATAGTATGGTAATTGTATCATTAAAACTAATGATTTATTTTGATAAAATTGATAAAATCTGTTTATTGAATGAGGTGAGAAATATGAACTTAAGACAGCTAGAGTTTTTCGTTTTATTAGCGGAAAGCGAACACATGACTAAAGCGGCCGAGTTAGCTAATACATCCCAACCCAATGTGAGTCATTCGATGACAATTCTAGAACAAGAATTGGGTATAGCGTTGTTTGAAAAAAAGGGGCGCAATATTCGATTAACACGCCATGGTAAAATATTTTATGAGTATGTCCAGCCTGCGCTGCAGAAAATTGAGCAAGGACAACAAAGATTACAAGAAATAATCAACCCCAATTCTGGTGAAATTGAATTTGGTTTCATTTACACAATGGGGTCAACACTTGTGCCACGATTAACTCAAACTTTTCAGCAAAAAAAAGAAAATGAGGAGATTCAATTCGCATTCCATCAAGGCAACTCGAATAAAATTATTCAAATGTTGTTGGAAGATACGATTGATATAGGTATCTGTTCGAAAATTAGCGAGGATAATGACTTGATTTTTCAGATTTTGACACAAGAAGAGTTAGTATTGGTAGTTCCGCTAAACCATCCTTTGGCTAAGCGAAAGACGATTCAAATTGAAGAAACATTAAGTTATCCGTATGTTTATTATGGGAAACAAAGCGGCTTACGACCGTATTTGGATCGTCAATTAAAGAAATTAGGCGTAACTTTGAAAATCCAATGTGAGCTGGAAGAAGATCATAGTGTTTTAGGGTTTGTTGGGCAGGAATACGGGATCGCTATCATGCCCAATATCCCATCGATAAATTCTTTTCCAGTAAAAAAAATCACAATCACAGATATTTTGGAAGATCGCAATATTTATTTGGCAGTGAAAAAGAATAATTTAGAGATTCCGGTTTTAAAAAAATTCTATGATTTTTGTCTGGAAAACATTAATGAAAAATGGAATTAAAGCTTTCTTAATCTCCCTGTGAAACATGCGTAAACCATTGCATGTAAAGCTAGAATGCGTTAAAGTAGAGGATAGTCTGTGAAACATTTTGCTGTTTCACGAAAATGAGAGGAATTTTTATGACACCAGAAGAATTTCAAGCGGAATTAAGCAGGCAAGGAATCGATTTATCAACGAAACAGATGGATCAATTTGCGACCTATTTTCAATTATTGGTTGAATGGAACCAAAAGATGAATCTTACTGCGATTACCGATCATCAAGAAGTTTATTTGAAACATTTTTATGATTCTATAACATTGGCTTTCTCGGACACTTTCAAACCAGAAGGGAAGCTATGTGATGTCGGGTCGGGAGCAGGTTTTCCTAGTTTACCGTTAAAAATTGTTTTTCCTGAATTAGAGATTACGATCGTGGATTCTTTGAACAAAAGAATCACTTTTTTGACAACACTGGCAGAGGCTTTACAATTAGATAATGTGTATCTTTATCATGATCGGGCGGAGACTTTTGGACAGAATCCTAAATTTCGTGAGACGTTTGATTTTGTGACTGCTCGCGCAGTGGCGCGATTGAATGTTTTGACGGAGCTTTGTCTGCCGTTAGTGAAAAAGGACGGCTACTTCTTTGCCTTAAAAGCAGCGAAAAGCGAGGAAGAACTGACGGAAGCAAGACCAGCAATTGCCTTATTGGGCGGTAAGCTGATCCAAGCCGAAGATGTTTCATTGCCAAATGGCGATACACGACATATTATTACAGTGCAAAAAAAGAAAGAAACACCAAAAAAATATCCACGTAAACCTGGTATGCCTAATAAGCAGCCATTGAAATAATTATTTTCAAAGGGATGTTTCGACTTATTTTCTTAGCAGGAAATAAATTCTTTAGTATGAACTAGGAGGAAATTAGATGGCACGGATCATATCTGTTGCAAACCAAAAAGGCGGAGTCGGAAAAACGACGACGACTGTCAATTTGGGTGCGTGCTTAGCTCAGGATGGCAAGAAAGTTTTATTGATTGATAGTGACGCACAAGGAAATGCTACAAGCGGTTTAGGTGTGCGTAAACCTGATGTGAAACAAGATATCTATGATGTTTTAGTCAATGAGGTTTCAATCAAAGAAACAATTATTAAGACACCGCGTGAAAATTTATCGATTGTTCCTGCTACTTTACAATTAGCAGGTGCAGAGATTGAATTGACTTCTATGATGGCACGCGAATCACGTTTAAAGAGTGCTTTAGCAGAAGTCAGCGACGAGTATGACTTTATTTTGGTGGACTGTCCACCGTCATTGGGTCACTTGACAATCAATGCTTTCACAGCCAGTGATGCGATTTTAATCCCCGTCCAATGCGAATATTATGCACTAGAGGGATTGAGTCAACTATTGAATACAGTTCGTTTGGTTCAAAAACATTTCAATCCAGGTTTAGCGATTGAAGGTGTACTGTTGACGATGTATGACGCTCGTACCAATTTGGGTGCTGAAGTAGTTGAGGAAGTCCGTCGTTATTTCCAAGAGAAAGTTTACGATACGATTATTCCGAGAAATGTCCGTTTATCTGAAGCGCCTAGCCACGGCAAGCCGATCATTGATTATGATCCTCGCTCAAAAGGTGCTGAAGTGTATCAAGCTCTAGCAAAGGAAGTGTTAGTTCGTGAGCAAAAATAAAGGATTAGGCCGCGGAATCGATGCCCTATTTCAAGATCTTTCTGAAATCGAGGAGGTCGACATAAAAAACGATCAAGTAATTGAGATTCCCTTGAGTGATCTACGTCCCAACCCTTATCAACCGCGAAAATCATTTGATGAAACGACTTTGCAAGAATTGGCTAATTCGATCGAACAATCGGGTGTGTTCCAACCGATTATCGTCAGAAAATCAGCTGTTAAAGGCTATGAGCTGATTGCTGGCGAGCGTCGTTTTCGAGCGTCTAAACTAGCTGGAAAAGAAACGATTCCTGCAATTATTCGTGAGTTTGATGAAGAAGCGATGATGCAGATCGCGGTATTGGAGAACTTGCAGCGTGAAGACCTAAATCCGCTTGAAGAAGCTGAGGCTTATGAGATGCTGATGAAAAACCTAAAATTGACGCAAGCTGATGTGGCCAATCGTCTTGGAAAGAGCCGCCCATATATCGCGAATTATCTTCGACTTTTAACTTTGCCTAAACTGGTTAAGGAAATGGTGCAAGATGAGCGTTTGTCAATGGGTCAAGCCCGCACCTTGTTAGGTCTAAAGAAAAAGGATCAAATCTTAAAATTAGCAAATCGTGCGGTAAAAGAGAATTTGACAGTACGTCAATTAGAACAAATTGTTAATGAATACAATGAAGGTAAAGCGAAAGATAAGAAAAAAGGACCTCGTTTGACCAAAGAAAAACCATACTATTTACGAGAAAGTGAAGATCGTTTGATGGACAAATTCGGAACAGGGGTCGAAATCGTTGAGAAAGACGGTAAAGGAAAGATATCGATCGAGTATCTGTCTCCATCTGATCTGACACGAATCTTAGACATTTTGAATATTCATTTTGATGAATCGTAAGAATGTATATGGAATAGGAGGATTGCCAGATGTATGATTTAGGTGATATTGTTGAAATGAAGAAACCGCACGCATGCCAGACAAATCGTTGGGAGATCATTCGGATGGGTGCGGATATCAAAATCAAGTGTGTCAACTGCGGACATATCGTTATGATGACGCGACGTGATTTTGAAAAGAAAATGAAAAAAATCCTTGAAAAGAAAAGCGATACAGTTCAAGAATAATTCCTTAGTAGAGAAAGAGTGAAGTAGACCATGGCCTTAACAGCCGGAATCGTAGGTTTGCCGAATGTTGGTAAATCTACCTTATTTAATGCAATTACGAAAGCAGGAGCAGAAGCTGCCAACTATCCTTTTGCAACAATTGATCCAAACGTAGGGATGGTGGAAGTACCTGATTGGCGTTTAGAACGTTTGACTGAATTGGTTCATCCGAAAAAAACAGTACCGACCACATTTGAATTCACTGACATTGCTGGGATCGTCAAAGGTGCAAGCAAGGGTGAGGGGTTGGGAAATCAATTCTTGAGTCATATCCGACAAGTGGATGCGATATGTCACGTGGTACGTTGTTTTGACAATGAAAACATTACACACGTAGAAGGTCGAGTGGATCCATTAGAGGATATTGAAACGATCAACTTGGAACTGGTTTTAGCAGACTTAGATTCTGTTAATAAACGCTATACTCGAGTGGCAAAAGTTGCTAAAACAAAAGAAAAAAATGCAGTAGCAGAATTAGCTGTTCTAGATAAATTAAAACCCGTTTTAGAAGAAGGGCAATCTGCTCGTACAATCGAATTTACCGAAGAAGAACAAAAGATAGTCAAAGGTTTATTCTTGTTGACTAGTAAACCAGTTCTGTATGTAGCAAATGTCGATGAAGATACCGTGGCCGATCCAGATGACAATGAATATGTACAAACCGTTCGTAATTTTGCTGCCAGTGAACATTCAGAAGTGATTGTTGTTTGTGCTGAAGCCGAAGAACAAATTGCGGAGTTGGACGATGAAGATAAAGCTGAATTCTTAGAAGCAATGGGCGTTGAAGAATCTGGGTTAGATCAATTGATTCGTACAGCGTATGATTTACTAGGTCTAGCAACGTATTTTACTGCTGGTGAACAAGAAGTTCGTGCTTGGACCTTCAAAAAGGGAACGAAAGCGCCTCAAGCAGCAGGTATTATCCATACTGATTTCGAACGTGGATTCATTCGGGCTGAAACAGTATCTTTTGAAGACCTAGATAAATATGGCAATATGCATGCGGCAAAAGAAGCGGGTCGTGTTAGATTAGAAGGAAAAGATTATGTTGTGCAAGACGGCGATGTAATGTTGTTCCGTTTCAACGTTTAGGGAGGAAAGAAACAATGGAACCAGAGAAGTTGCAAACGTTGCAAACTGAGAATGTTCAACTTGAAGAAAAGTTGACTAAGCGTAACGAACAATACATTTTTGACTTGAAGAAAGCTTTAAAAGCAGCGAACTTAACGGATGAACAGACGATCGTTGCCTTAAATGAGATGCTGCCAACTTTAGTTGAAGAACAAAAAACAGGGAAAACGGCTCGACAATTGTTCGGAACTGTGTCCGAACGTTTAGACGCGATCGTGAATAAACCTGCTGAACAGAAAAAATCAACCACTGCTTCATTGATGTGGTTGGATAATTTCTTACTATTATTCGGTCTTTTAGGAATTGTTGCCGGAATCATGGGACTGTTTGTTTCACGTGGAACACAAACGGTTACTTATGGTTTAACAACGTTACTTGTAGCTTCAGCAGTCGGTGGTTTAGTATTTTATATGATGTATCTATTTGTTTATCAATATGAGCAACCAGGTGCTGATAAATCGAAGAAACCTAAAACATGGAAGACAATTTTAATGTTGGTTTCGGTTACGATTGTATGGTTCTTAGTCTTCAATGGAGCGGCATTATTACCGCTAGCATTGAATCCTATTCTTGATCCGATGGTTATGGTCGTACTATCAGGACTTGCTTTAGCGCTGCGTTACTACTTAAAAAAACGTTTTGGCATTGTCAGCAGTTTAGCTACTGCACCTCGTAGATAAAAAATAAAAAGAAGCAAAGTTCAGACGAACTTTGCTTCTTTTTATTTTGTTGCTTCAGCAATTAGTTTTTTCATTGCTTGTTGTTGGTATTCAGCAGTTGCTTGTTGAATGACTTTTTGCTGAGCTGTTTGATCCATTGATGGGTTTTGTATCATGGCAGCTTTGACTTTTTCTTGAACGAAAGACTTAGCAGTAGTTTGCATAGTCGTCTTGTTTTCTTGCACTAATTTCGCTAATTTTTTCGCTTGATCGGTACTTAGAACCAACCAATCTTTTTGAACATCGAAGGTATTTTTTTCCTTAATCAATTGGTGATCCTTGCTGGAAAGTCCAAACCAGAATTTTATCGTGTCATTTTTATAAACCCAATAGGTTTTTGATGTCTGTAATTGAGATTTTGCTTGATCCTTTTTCACAATATTGCTGACATGATCTGTTCCTGTTGGTTTTAGCTTTTTCTGTGACTCATTGGTTTTATACAAATAAATTTTCTCTTTCCCATTACCAAGTGGTTGGTAAAGCAACATCTTCATAGCTTTATTATCAGCTGTAGAGGTTAACGTCTGTGTCGTTGTTTCCGTAACTTTCTTCATACCATAATGGTAATGATCATTGGCAGTAATAAAACCTAGACTGATTAAGAAGATTACCGCGAAAGCAACGGAAAGAATTGTTTGCCAAGTCTTTTTACCAAATATATTTGTTAACGCAAATGCTAATACGCTAATGATGGTTACAACGAAGATCATTTTGCTGCGCTCCCTTCAACTTTTTTATTAGCTCTCAGGAAGAAGGTAATGATGAAACCTACTAACCCAAACACGACAGCGACAAAGAACGCTGCATGGTATCCAGACAAAGTAGCGCTGATTGCTTGATTTTTATATGATAACGGCAAGGTTTTTAATAAATGCGTTGATGGTAGATTATCTTTTGTGACGTTCGTTAGGATGCTGATTAAGATAGCTGTCCCAATCGAACTAGCCACTTGACGGAAGGTATTGTTTACTGCTGTACCATGACTGATCAGATTCATAGGTAATGCGTTCATGCCGGAAGTTGTGACTGGCATCATAACCATTGAGATACCGAACATTCGTAAAGCATATAGGATCACGATCATTGCTATCGGTGTTTCTTGCGTTAAGAAAGCAAACGGTAGAGTCGCCGCTGTAAGAATCAACATACCGCCGATTGCTAGGCGTTTCGCACCATGCTTATCAAAGATCGCCCCTGTAATTGGCATCATCATTCCCATAATCAAAGCTCCTGGCAACAGCATCAGACCCGAATGGAAAGCTGATTCACCTCGGATATTTTGAATATACAATGGAAGGACCATTTCGGCTCCTACCATCGCCATATTCACTACACCGCTCAAAATAGCAGCGATTGTGAAAGTAGGTGACTTAAATACCCGTAGTTCTAGGAAGGGATGCTCCAAATGCAATTGGCGCCAAACGAATAATCCGATAACGATTACTCCGACAACTAAAAAGCTAATCACTTTTGCGCTACCCCAACCATCATTACCTACGGAAGAGAAGCCGTAAAGTAAGCTACCAAAACCGATAGTTGATAACAAAGCTGATAGTACATCGATACTTGGATTAGATAACTGGATAACACTCTTCATTAAGAAGATTGCCAATACTAAAACTAAAATGACAATCGGAATCACCATTCCGAAAAGATCTCGCCAAGTGTAGTGATCGATAATCCAACCGGAAAGGGTAGGACCTAAAGCTGGTGCAAGACCAATAACTATACCAGCCATCCCCATTGCGGATCCGCGTTTTTCTGGTGGGAAAATCGACAACATAATGTTTTGCAGTAATGGCATCGAAATTCCGACACCAGCAGCCTGGACTAAACGTCCGATCAATAATGTAGAAAAATTAGGTGCGACAAAACAAGTAATTGTACCGATCAAAAAGATTGTCATTGCTGTTAAATATAATCTTTTTGAACTGAATTTATTGATCAGCCAAGCGCTGATGGGGATCATGATCCCATTCACTAGCAAGAAGCCAGTTGTTAGCCATTGAACACTAGAAGCAGATATATCGAAAGCTTTCATTAGTGCTGGAAAAGCTGTTGTTAATAATGTTTGGTTTAACACCGTACAAAATGTTCCTATCAATAGTACAACGACTAATAAAGAACGATTGTAGGGTTTTCCATAAATATCGACCGTTTGATTATTACTCACGATCTAACGCCTTCTCTCTTTTTGAAAATTTTCAGAAAAAATAAATGTTCGTTTGTTACTTTACTGCTATTCGATTTTTTTGTCAACTTACTTGACACTATTGTTATCGAAAGTATAATAAGTAGGTGAAGAGAGGGATGCGGTGTGAAGAATAATACAGTCAAGCAGCTCCTAGAAAGTGATGACTTACTAGTAGGTATCAGTGAATTAAGTAAAGTAACCGGTGTTTCACCACGACAAATTCGTTATTGGGAACAAAAAGGCTACATTGAATCAACAGGTGAAAAGAGTGGTAATCGAAAATTTAAGTTGCCGATGGTGATCAAAGTAGAGATTATCAAACATTTTTTGGATGAGGGCTACACGTTGATTGCTGCAGTTGATAAGGCTTGTGAACGGCAAGAAAACATTCATCAAGCAAAAATATTGCTGCGCGATGTATTCAAAGGAATTCAACAGGTTGGAGACCGCTACACAGTGATACGTTTAGACGATTTTATCAATAAGAATGGCTTCTATTTGATTCGAGACAATGATACGAACCAAGCGACTTATCAAATGTTCGGGGATGAGAGCGAAATCACTACGGAATTACTAGAAAAATGGTTTGGAAACTGAGAAAAATAAAGGTTAGATGAGGATTTTAGCACTAGTTGTTGACTTCACTCGCTCATTCTGTTAGTTTTTTTATTAAAAATAATTCTGGGGAGTGGTAACGAACAATGTCTAATTGGGAAACGAAATTTGCAAAAAAAGGTCTGACTTTTGATGATGTTTTGTTGATTCCGGCGGAGAGTCATGTATTGCCAAACGAAGTGGATATGAGCGTACAATTGGCGAAAAATATTAAATTGAACATTCCGTTAATGAGTGCAAGTATGGATACTGTGACAGATAGTAAAATGGCGATCGCTATGGCTCGACAAGGCGGGCTGGGGGTTATCCATAAAAATATGAGTGTTGCTGCCCAAGCAGATGAGGTTCGAAAAGTAAAACGTTCAGAGAGCGGTGTAATTATTGATCCGTTTTTCTTAACACCAGAACACAAAGTACAAGATGCTGAAGATTTAATGAGTCGCTACCGTATTAGCGGGGTGCCAATCGTTGAAACATTAGAAAATCGCAAGTTGGTTGGTATCATCACTAATCGGGATATGCGCTTTGTGACGGATTATGATATGTTGATCAATGATGTTATGACGAAAGAGAGCCTTGTGACTGCTCCCGTTGGAACAAAATTACAAGATGCAGAAAAAACACTGCAAAAACATAAAATTGAAAAATTACCAATTGTCGATGATGAAGGTCGTCTAAGTGGACTAATTACTATTAAAGACATCGAAAAAGTCATCGAATTCCCAAATGCAGCGAAAGATGAACATGGGCGTCTGTTGGTTGCTGCAGCGGTAGGCGTAACAAGTGATACCTTTGAACGTGCTGAAGCTTTATTGAAAGCAGGAGCAGATGCTATTGTAATTGACACAGCTCACGGACATAGTGCGGGTGTCTTACGCAAAATTCGAGAAATTCGTGAAACATTCCCAGAAGCGACTTTAATTGCTGGAAACATCGCAACTGCTGAAGGGGCAAAAGCATTATATGATGCTGGTGTGGATGTCGTAAAAGTCGGAATTGGTCCTGGCTCGATTTGTACAACTCGTGTTGTTGCTGGTGTTGGTGTGCCACAACTAACTGCGATTTATGACGCAGCCTCTGTTGCGCGTCAATATGGCAAAGCAATCATTGCAGATGGTGGAATCAAATATTCTGGCGATATCGTAAAAGCATTAGCAGCTGGTGGACACGCAGTGATGCTTGGATCGATGCTGGCTGGAACAGACGAATCTCCTGGTGAATTTGAAATTTATCAAGGGCGTCGTTTCAAAACGTATCGCGGAATGGGTTCATTAGGAGCGATGGAGAAGGGTTCAAGTGATCGCTATTTCCAAAGTGGTGTTAACGAAGCGAATAAATTAGTCCCCGAAGGTATCGAAGGGCGTGTCGCCTACAAAGGAACCGCAGCGGATATTATTTTCCAAATGATCGGCGGACTGAAGGCTGGTATGGGATATGTCGGTGCAGGAGATCTAAAACACTTACGTGAGAATGCACAATTTGTTCAAATGAGTGGGAATGGACTGAAAGAATCACATCCACATGATGTTCAAATCACCAAAGAAGCACCAAACTATTCAGTAGAACAATAAAAAAAATTTCTTGATAGATAAAAACAGCGACTTCGCATAAGCGTAGCCGCTGTTTTTGTATTTAATTTTCTTTTTTGATGACCTTCACATTGCCCATGTACGGAACTAAAACTTCTGGGATGGTAACAGAACCATCTTCATTTTGATAGTTTTCTAAAATTGCGGTCACAGTCCGTCCAACAGCTAACCCTGAACCATTCAAAGTATGGGCGTATTGGACTTTACCATCTTCATCGCGGTAACGAATCATCGCACGTCGAGCTTGGAAATCTTCACAATTAGAGCAAGAACTAATTTCACGATAGGTATTTTGAGCAGGAACCCAAACTTCAATGTCGTAAGTTTTTGCAGCTGAGAAGCCCATATCGCCAGTACATAAAGTAATGACACGATATGGTAAGTTTAATTTTTGTAAAATAATTTCGGCATTTTGAGTCATTTTTTCTAGTTCATCGTAAGAATTTTCTTTATCACTGAATTTGACCATTTCTACTTTATGGAATTGGTGCAAACGGATCAATCCACGGGTGTCACGACCAGCACTGCCTGCTTCAGATCGGAAAGAAGGAGATAGGGCAGTGAAATAGATCGGCAAATCTTTGCCATCTAAGATTTCGTCAGCATAGTAATTTGTCAAAGGAACTTCAGCAGTTGGGATCAAGGTTAGATCACGATCTTCAACTTGGAACACGTCTTCCTTGAACTTAGGAAATTGCCCTGTACCAAACATTGCTTTACTGTTCACTAGGTAAGGAGTAATCATTTCAGTATAGCCTTGTTCATAGACATGTTCATCTAACATAAAGTTATAGACAGCGCGCTCCAAACGAGCAGCCAAGCCTTTGTAATAGACAAAACGACTTCCAGCAACTTTCGCACCTCGTTCGAAGTCCAATATATCTAGATTTTCAGCAATATCCCAATGGTTTTTTGGTTCAAAAGAAAATTGACGTGGGGTGCTCCAGCGACGAACTTCTACGTTGTCATCTTCATCTTCACCGATCGGTACAGAATCATGTGGTAAGTTTGGTAAAGTTGTAGCAATTTCAGTTAATTGAGCATCAATATCAGCTACTTGAGTATCAAATTCTTTGATCTTTACGCCAACTTTTTTCATTTCAGCGATTTTATCAGCGGCCTGTTTTTTTTCACGCTTTAGTTTAGCAATTTCGTTTGAAACGTCATTACGATATTTTTTTAACTCTTCTGTTTTAACTAATAATTGGCGTCGTTGTTCATCTAGGTCTAAGAAACGTTTCAAAACATCTTCTTTTACGCCTCGAGTTGCTAATTTTTCACTAACTTCAGCAAAGTTGTTGCGGATCATTTTTACATCTAGCATTGTTTTTCCTCCTTTAAAATAAAAAAACACCATTTCATCCCAATAACAGGGACGAAACGATGTTGAATTTCGCGGTACCACCCAAATTCAGCCTAAGCTGCACTTGTTTGACGGATATCGACGTCACTCGGTTTTTCTTTCAAAAAACGCAGATCATGAAACTGGATTTCCTTAAGATGCTTTGTTGATTTTCACCAGCCATCAACTCTCTAAAAAAACACACATAAGTACTTGGTTTCCTGCATATCTTATTGACACCAGTATAAGCAATCAAAAATTTAAAGTCAATGATTATCCGAGATAGTCTTTGCCTGATTCTTATAGAGAGGCAAGTGAATAATGAACGAGGTCCAATCTTCATTAGATTGGGCGTAGATGTACCCCCCATGAAGATTGACAATATTTTGAGCGATTGCCAGACCAAGTCCAGTCCCGCTGATTTCTTGCGAACGTGAACCATCAACTCGATAAAAACGATCAAATAATTGATCCAAAGCTTCTCTAGGAATTGGGGTACCATTATTTTTCACTGTAACAACAGCTTCATTTTTCGCTTTTTCAATTTCGATAACTATTTTATCCGCTTCAGTTCCGTATTTTAGTGCATTGGTAATCAGATTGTTGAAGACACGTACAAGTTTTTCCGTATCTCCATCCATAATTAGTTGCTTCTCTTTTGTATCGACTTGAATCTGAATGCTTTTCTTTCTTGCTTCCAATTCAAAATCAGCGGCCAATTGCTCTAATAATTGCACCATGTCAAATGAAACATTATTAACTGGAACAGAAGGTTGTCGAACTTTAGAATACTCAAACAGGTCCTCTACCAAGGATTTCATCTGTTTGGCCTTTTTATAGGCGATACTAGTATATTTGAGAATTTCATCGGGATTTTGATATTGACCATCCTCGATTAGACCAAGATAGCCAATGATCGAGGTTAATGGTGTTCGAATATCATGACTGACATTGGTAATCAACTCATCTTTAGATTTCTCAATCTCACGTTCATCTTCGATAGCCGCAACGGTACTATCGACTAAACCGTTGATGCTGTCCACGACTTTGCTGAGATCTCCACGCAGCTCAAAAGGGATACGATAATCATAATTTCCATTAGCAATATAATGTAGTTCATTAATGATATGACGCAACTGCATTTGTCGATAACGGCGAATCAAACGCCAAAAGACAACAAGCACATCAATAATAATGAAGAATGGAATAACGAAATTGCGACCACTCCAAAAAATATCACTGTCAAGATTGTTTGCAAAAATATCTTTTGAACGATAGATTGCATCGGTCAAATCAGGAGAATTATTAAGCATCTGAGTGAAAAGGACCATAATCGCTACATTCAATAGAAGTAATAAAATGACTGTAACGATTCCTTCAGCAATTAATTCGCTGATTTCCTTTGAAGTAAGAGTAATTCTTTTTTTCTTTTCTAAGTTATTTTGCATCTATTTTATAACCCACACCCCAAACGGTTTGGATCACTTTTTCACCATCAGTCGCTTCTTCGATCTTATCACGTAAGTGGCTGACATGAACCATGACCGTTTTCGCTGAGACGATACTTTCTTGTTTCCAGACTCGTTCGAAAATTTCGTCTGCGCTGAAAACACGATTTGGATGACTTGCTAATAGATAAAGAATACCGAATTCTAGTGCCGTTAATTGAATTTCTTTACCGTCAACAGTTTTTACTTCATGGGAATCCTTGTTAATAATCAAAGACTGAATTTCGAGAATATCAGGCTGATCTTCTGCAACATGCATCTTAGTGCGGCGCAATAGTGATTTGACACGTGCCATCACTTCTAGAGGATTGAAGGGTTTTGTTACATAGTCATCAGCACCAGCAACCAATCCTTTTATTTTATCCATATCCGTTGTTTTAGCCGTTAACATGATGATCGGAATTTGCGATTCCTTTCTCAATTCTTTTACAACCTGCATGCCATCCATAACAGGCATCATAATATCTAACAATAATAAATCGATATCATTTGTAGTTCTGAGTTTACTCAATGCTTCTTTACCATCGTATGCTTTTACGACTTCATACCCTTCATTGTGCAAATAAATACTTAACAGTTCTACAATTTCTTTATCATCATCTGCAACTAATACTTTCATTAAATGTTCCTCCGTCCATAAAAAATGATTACATCCTCATTTTACCAAAGAAATTAAAGGAAGGCGAAAGACAGCACTATGAGTTAAGGAAAAATCAAAAATAAAATGACGAAAATTAATATTTCAAGATGGGTAGTAAACGAACTTTTGAAAACAAAAAAACGAACGAAAACGAGATAATCGGCTTTATCCATCGGGTTTAAAAAAAGTAGATAAAATCGTCATTTTTTCGTTGACCAAATCCTTTAAAACTGCTATATTATTTTATGTTCTGAAACAGAAAAAATATTTCGGAACACCTAAAATTGTTGTTGACAGATAACGGTCTTTCAGTTATTCTATCAAAGTCGCATAAAGCGATGACGACAATTTCTTCAAAAAAACTTCAAAAAAGTTGTTGACATCAAAACGGCAATCTGTTATGATT
>NZ_JCAFYN010000059.1:0-19554 GCF_059374735.1 Enterococcus sp. GPZ-007
CACTTTTGTGATTTTCACTTTACCTAAATCTGGAGTCCGAAGTCTATTTTCTACTTCAATTGCTTTGTTCGTACTAGTAAGGTAACGAATAGGTCCATTAAATTTATCAATGATATCTTGATATGCTGAAAGTTCTTCTTCAGTCATCTTACTTCCGAAAACCAAAACTTGTAGAGGCTCATACTTATCTTCAACAACTTCTTTCAACAGGGTTGCACCGTGCCCACTTACTAAAGGCATCAAAAAACGCCCCTGATCATTTGTGTAGACTATATCAAAAAGAGTCTCTGTACCATCTACTGCTAACCTGTAAGCCTCAAATTTTCTTTTTGCTACCACATTATCTTCTGAGCTTTTGTATAATTCCAAGCCATCCCAATCTTTAGAGTTCATATGGAAATCTCCATCACCCTGAATATTTGGAGGATTAAGACCTATAGCATGTGGATGAGTTTCGCATGTGGCTGAATCCAACGTTACAATATTCCCATTTAAATCCATGACATCAATTTTTATATTAACAAAAATCTGATGAGACGATTTTAAAACATCTGCTCTAAAAGTATCGAATAAATTTTCCTTTTTTAAATGGATATAAAAGAATTCTCTAGACCTGAAATGACTATATGTTTCTTCTTGTTCTTCAAAAAAATCAAAGTTATCTGGACCAAGACCTACACCTAATGTAGATTTATCGTCTGGATTATTAGTAAGGTTAACATCATAATTTTCTGGATCTACTATAAATTCAGCATCTGGATTTACTGTTGTTGTTTTTGCCGCATACAAAGTGATTTGAGGCTGACCGATAACTTGCTTAACATTTTCAAAATTGAATCTCCAAGCCGAATCCGTCATATAATATTCACCATTGGGATCGTTATCTACTGAACTTCGTAAAATGGCAGTCGCCTTTCTACCCTCGCTACCTGAGCAAAAACTCATTGTTGGATTAGTAGAATACTCATACGCTCTTGGTGATTTTGACTTTCCAGCTGTCGCTTGTTGTGTCTTAATCGCTGCTTGACTCACTTTAAACGTCTTTGACATATCTTGTGTGTGATCACTTGATAGCACCAATTTTGCTTCATCATTGGTTGACTTCACTGACAAAGGAAGACTTAGTTCAAATTCTTTTTCTGTTTCTTCCACTTGTGAGAAGTCAACGCTAAAGTTGCTCTCTGAAATTTTTTCTACCTTAATATCTTCACTTGGTGCTTCAATGTCTTCATTTAACACAAAGTCACTATTCAAGTTAAAGGTGATTACTTTCTCAGCACTTTCTTGTATATTGCTGAAAGTCCCTTTAACGGTTGCTGCGAATGACTCGTCAGCTTCTAAGGTATCCTTATCACCCGTATCAATATCTTGAAGACTGATCTTTGGTTCTTGAGTTGTTTTTTCTATACTGTTTTCAAGTTGTTGATTATTGTCTTGCAAACCGACTTTTGGCTCTTGACTGCTGTCCGTTGAGAATTCTTCTGCGATTGTAGTCACAGGTGCCATCAACGTATTTGCTAAGATAGCTGCTAAGGCTAATCCCGTAGGCAGTTTTCCTCGTAAGAACTTCTTCATCTCTTTCCCTCCTGTTGTTCCTTATTTTGTTTCAATAATACGTGGTTGTTTTCATTCCTGAGCTTCTTCATTCAACTCCCCCTTAGTACTAAATTGAAAAAGGCACATTGAACGGATTTCATTGCTCCTTCTTGTTAGCATTTGCGGTTTCTACCTTTTTTTAAAAAGTCATCGCTAGATCAATAGAGATGATTAAGTGATTTCTTTTCTCATACGTTCCCTCTTTTCCCTCTAAATTTTTATCAAAAATGATAGGAATCATCTGATACTGTGATACGAAATCGTTGGTTGTCAGAGCGCTTGGTTTTGAGTTCGCTCATTTGTCATATTTTGCTCTTGATCAAAAATTTCATAAAAACGTTGTGAAAGTCGATAGCCTTTTCCCCAAGTGGTAAGAATCGTCTCATCGGGATACCCTTTTTTTCTCAGTTTGTTTCGCAGCTTCCTGACAGCTGTTGAGAGCATCGCCATCTTGGAATCCGTGATCTCACCGCCCCAGATCTTTACACACAACTCTTCGCGCGAGACGACTTCTCCTTTTGCTTCATATAGTTCATCCAGAAGCCGTCCTTCCATCGTGCTGAAGAAGGACCTCGTAGAACGCCTGTCCCTTTGATCAAAGTCCATTGTGTGAATTCCGCCTGAGAATCGATCCGCTTCTTGTCGGCCATACTCATGATTGCTCGAACGCATCAAGGTCTCTCGAAGCTCTTCGATGCTTGATTCATTAGACAACCAAAAATTCACTCGAATGTCTTGTCCTTCAGCTTCAAGGGAATGATCATTTTTTCGTATGACGATCGTTGAAGATTTATTGAGTATCGGTAACAGCCACTGAAGCTCAATATCAGAAACCGTCTCACTAATGATCGTGCAGTAGAACAAATTAAAAAAATGTAAAAACTCACTCTGCATCCCTTTTTTGGTTAACAAGCTGCTTGAACTAAAGACTTCATAGTTCAAGCGCTGTAATTTCTTTTGAAACTCTTCTTCCGCTAGAATATTTTTGGTTAATAATAGAATTGGTCCCATGTTGTTCCTCTCCTTTTGCTTCTCTGCGCTGCTACAATATGTAATGGCGGAATATATTATTTATCATAATTTATAATTACTAATTTATTGATTTTTGCAATTGACGTGTCAAAAACGACTATTATCATGTAATTATTTCGTAGAAAAAACATAAAAATGATTAACAAACTCCTTGAACATGATAAAAGCACATGGATAAAGTCATAGAAGAACAAAAAAAAGGCCACTCGCGGGGAGTGATCTGAATGATTATATATGAAAGGGAGTCGCTTAGATCGAACCGTTACTACCGAAGATGTTGACTTGGTGAACCCCAGCTCTTTTAGCGTGTCGATGCTCTCTTCGATTTCTATTTTGGATGCATAAAATGAATGTATTCCAATCAGCTGCTATGTTAGTTCCTCCGTCGCTGCACTTTTAATCGTAATTTGAATAAAAATCATTTCTTGAATTTTAATTTTCATTAAGCTTCCCTTTTATAACTAAAAAAACATTTTCTAGTTAGTTCTTGTATGCTACTCAATCGTCAGCATTTAAATGCTCCATCAGTTCTTTTACTGAATCAACCTTTGTTGTTAATCCATTTTCTACTTCATAACGAGCAATAACACTCTCAATGGGTTCTTTACTTGGTTGGAAAGGTAAACGTTGTTCTCGCACACTTTGTTTTAAAAATATTGTAACAGCTGTGGTTAAATCCGCTAGTGTAGCTTTTATTTGTTTCCCGAGTAAATAAGTTGGACGAAAGGGCTTGATTATCGTCCGCCAGAATTCCGAAAATCAATCACAAATCTTTTCCAAATGTTTAAAGATATTTTTGAATAAATTCAGTCAGTTTTGCCTCATAGCCTGATTGATTAACATAGTACGATAATCCGTGTTCTGCGGAGGGGACAATGAATAAATCTTTTTCAGCGACTTCGTTTTGATAATTCTCAATGCCCATCCAAGTGGGATTATAATCATCTTCTCCGCCGTGAATAAATAAAGTCGGTGTTTTACTATGCTTGACGGCTTCACTTGGATTTGCGTCTTCGAAGGAATAACCTGCAAGTACTCTTGACTCAAGACTGGCAATATTTAAGAGTGGAAAGCTGGGTAAGTGAAACATTTGTGTAATCTGGTAACCAAATTCATCCATGACTGAGGTATAACCACAATCATCCACGGCTACCTTGACTTGTGATGGTAAATCTTTCGAGCCAGTCATCATAGCAACTGTTGCCCCACCCATTGAAATACCATGTAAAACGATTTTAGTATTTTCTGGTAGTTTATTTTTTAACAATAAGTTTATCCACTGAAGGTAATCTTGACTATCTTTATAGCCCATTCCAACATACTTGCCACCACTTTTACCATGGCCACGATTATCAGCCATAAAGACATTGAATCCATGTGCACGGTAGTATTTGCCGTAATCACCCATCATCGTAGCATCAGAACGATATCCGTGAACTAAAACGGCTAATTTAGTTGATTTTGTTTCTGCTGGAAGATAATAACCTTGAAGGTCTGTTCCATCTTTAGCGGTTAAAGACAAAGTTTCCGCGTTTTCCTTCTTTAACCAAGTGGCACCATCGTCACGAGCTTTGGCAAAGGTCTGCGAAACGATATCTTTGCCAGCTTGACTGGTAGGTGTAGGTGGTTGGGCATCGATTGCGAAGTTGAAGAGATAAGTACCTCCACCGATTAAAATTACTAGAATTACAAGAATAATGGTTAGGATGATTATTTTTCTTTTCTGTTTCATTGTTTAACTTCTTTCATTATTTGATTGTGCATGAATTAAAGTATTTCCCAAATCCCATAAGTTATTAGCAGTAAGGGGATCGATTGCCCACTGACGAACACCAAATTTTGATGTGCTCTCATTTGTAACAGCAGTACCGATATTGTTATCCTCGACAAAAACACCACCTTTATCTTTGAGTAAAGGACTAGTCGCAGCCCAGATGATGGAAGCAGCCCCTTGACTGACCGTTTTGAAATAGTCATATTCTTTTTGACCGTGTAATTTGGCAGCAATTGAATTTTTAAGACTAATTAGATGCGTAAATCTTAGGTCATTCATTAGAAACGAGCCGACTTTTTGAGTCGCTTGACTGTTTGTCACGAAACGCCCGAGACCAGTTCCTGGGACTAGTCCCGGATGGGCCGCAAAAAAACGAATTCCATCGGCTTGAGCGCGTTTATCAAATTCTGTTGCCATTAAAATATCTGCTACTTTTGATTGGGCGTAAGCAGTTCGGGGGTTATATTCACGCTTCACAAAATTAGGATCGTCAAAATCAAAACCATTCCAGCTTTGTGCTCGTGACGTGACCACCACTACTCGTGAGTATTTCGCTGCCTTTAAAGCTGGATATAAGCGTTGTACTAACTGAAAATGGCCTAAATAATTGGTAGAAAGTTGAGATTCGTTTCCGCGCGCATCTCTTCTTAAAGGAGCAAACATAATGCCGGCACTTTCGATTAAAAGGTCTAGCGGGCGATTGGTCGCTAGAAAATCGGTAGCAAACTTGTCGATTGAATCGGAATCCATCAAATCTAAAATACCGATTTCTACATTATGAAGATGACCTACAGCAGTTTTGGCTTTTTGTAAAGTTCGAGCCGGGACAATCACATGGGCACCAGCTTTGATAAGAGTTTTAGTAACATGTAACCCAATACCGCTGTAGCCACCAGTTACGATGGCAGTTTTCCCAGTCAGATCGATTCCCTTAATGACTTGTTCTGAATTTGATTTCATAGTGAACGGACTATTGATTGGTTGTTGAAGTGTTTTTGGCATAATTAAGACCTTCTTTTACTTTATTGGGTGTTTCACTTGTAACGTCTATAATGGCATGTTAAACTCTCAATAGTCAGTGGTCAAGTACAGGGCTTCTAGCTGTTACATTTAGGAGGAATTTGTTATGGCTAATTCATACGATCAAGAGCAGCGTCGGTTAAGTCAAGAGAGCTTACAAATTGCATTGTTTTCATTAATGAAGGATCAACCATTTGCTAACATCACTATTAGTGAGCTTTGCAAAAAAGCCGGTATCTCCAGAATGGCATTTTATCGTAATTATAATTCGAAAGATGAAGTGATAATTGACTATTTCAAAAGTTATGTTCAACCATTTTATCAGTACTTATCGGATCAACCGCAAAAAGACCCGGTTGTAATTACACGTGCCTTTTTTGAATACGTTGATCAGCATACTGAGTTGTTTGAAGTTCTAATCAAAAGCGGTGCGGAAAATTTGTTAATCAGAGAATTCACGAAATTTGTTTCGCAATTTTATTTGGATAACGTACGGAGCATTCCTTTTGAAGGAGAATACGCTTTTTATTGGAACAGCTTCATTTCAGCTGGTTTATATAATATGATGATTGAATGGATCAAAAACGATAAAAAGACTTCGATTGATTTATTGACCAAAATTACTGTAAAAATTGGTGGATAAAGGGGCAGGGTGTGGTTTTCAAAATCGATGGACACACTATTCCGGTGCACTAGATGTTTGTAAACGAATCTTCACTCATATTGTTTTATCCGCTTGCGGAACTCCTCTTCTTCGTCTTCTCGCACATCTCCTATGTGCTTCTATCCGATAATTAAATAGAACCAAGATATCTTCTAATGGCAATTCACTATGAGGTAGTAAAGACTTGTATAACTCGCCTTTAAAATAGATTTAAATTCCAATCTTATCTTGTGTGACTTTAATAGAGTTCAATGCCCCAATGTAATCAGATGTGACTATTTTATCTTTTGCCTTTCCTTCAAAACCAACATCCTGAATACAGTACACAATAACAAATTTTGCTAAACGATCCTTCATATATTCTTCTCCATTCAAAAAATTTTTCTACTCTATAGCTCCATTTACACTAGCGATTTATAACTCGTCAATTTACATATTGGATATCAAAGCGGCAGGGTTGCTGCAAGTATAATAAGACCCATCGACAAGGGCAAGTCTGTCACGGTTGAGAAAGTTTCGACAACTTTGGGCGATTCCGTAAATTCTTGCTGGAAAAACGGATGATTCTGATTCTGCTGTCTATGTTTAAGAATAGAGAAAAATTAGAGGATGCCGGCTATCTTGTCATTAGCAATAATGATGTTTTTCATTCAAACTATGACAGTGTCAAGGAAAACTTGGAAGAATTAAGATTAAAGGGTACAGGGAAGGAAGGAAAAAGCGCTGAAGGCGATAAAGTCATTGTGACCTACTACAAATAAATCGTACGAATAATTGGCTAGAATGACCCAATTCTATAAAAAGGATATCCCGCAATCATTCGCGCGATATCCTTTTTTTTGATCAAATCATTTTTTTCAAGCTACGACCACTTACATAGAGCATGACAAAAAAACCGGTCTATGTAAATTGTTCGCTTAGGTAACTTTCGCCTTTTTCCATTAAGAAAAAAAAGCGGAATTGTTCTTTGATCGAGCCGTTGCTGCTGAAGATGTTCCCTTGGATAAGACCATGCTCCTTTAGCGTGTCAATGCTCTGTTCAAACTCTGTTTTGGATGCATCGAAAAAGTGATGCGTCAAATTGTGAAAATTTCTCTTTGCGATCTCGTTTAGGATCGATTTGTCTAATGTTCTTAGTTCCATCGTATGCCCCCCTTTCTGGAAAATCATAATAACACCAAAAAAATAAATTTGAAGGTTATTTCACAATTTCTTTCTTTTCCAACAAAATTCTCATTTGTCTGCTATTGTAAGTCCTAACGTTTCATCATCCTATCCTCACCATTCTTTTAGCGATCTATAACAGCTCTTATGTATGGGAGGATGACTCACAAAAATTCAGAAAATCGGTCTCATTCCTTTGTCTTTATTCTCACAAATGACTCAAAGAGTTTTCATGATCCGTTCCTTCAATTTCTTTTTGACATTTCGGCTGACTTTTAAGGTCTGCTGATTGGTCATCCCTACATGCTCCCCATCAAAAAATACGACCTGCTGTAAATTAACGATCGTCTGCTTATGAATGCGAAAGAAATGCTTTTCTTCTAGATCATCAATAAAATCTTGCATCTTCCCATAGGCAGAGAATTCTTCTGACGTCGTCTGGACGACCACACCGCCTTTTCTGCCTAGAGTGTTGGAATGAATCGCAAGAATCTTGTTGATAGGTACCAATTGAAGCCCCCCCGAAACAAGCTCTAACGGAAGACGTTGGTTGCTCTTGGTCAGATTCGTAATAATCGGTCGGACCTTCTTTTCGAACTCCTCATAGACTACTGGCTTCACTAGATATTGATTCGTACCGACTTCGAAGCTATCCTGCATCCGTTCGCTATGACTCGTTAAGAAAATCAGCTGTCCATCATACCCGTACTCTTGACGCAAACGCTTCGCAGCCTCTAGTCCATTAATCCCTGGCAGCTCAATGTCCAAAAAGAGAACGTCAAACTCCTTCGTTCGTTGTTCATATGCGCGAAGCATCTCCTCGGCGGTCACAAAGCTATGGGTCCGAAACTCTACCTCCATCACAAAAGACAGCTTGATCAGCATCTTCTTTAATTGTTCCTGATAGCGAGACTCATCTTCACAAATCATCATATTAATCATGTCAACACTCCATTACGCTCATTCTTGGTAATAATCGCTCTTTTACGTAGCGATACAATAAAAACAACTGCCACTTGATACTGCATCATCCATTTGACATTTTTTGTGCGAAAAAAATGAAGGAGAACACTCAACGGAATCCCCTCAACGCTTTTCCTGATTGAATTCTTTTTGTGCGTCTTTGATTCATAATGGTTATGCTTGTTTTATTGGCAGGATAACCTTCATGGTGTTCAGCTCTTGTTCACTGGTTGCTTCATACATCCCTGAATAGTTTTCAATAATTCGGCTGATAATCTGGGTGTATTCCCATTGATTCACGGTTTCCTTTGGTAAAACATGGTTCGATTCCTTAGGGTATTTGATCGTAATGACGAGATGTTGATTTTTAGTTGCCATGTCCACCTTAATTCCTCGATCATCGTTACTTAATCTGGCTCCCTGTAGCGCGCGATCAAATAAACTGCCGAGTAACACAGCTAAGTCCTTTTCAGCCAGAGTGATTGTCTGATCAATGTGAATCGTATTCTCTAAGTGGATGCCTTCCTTTTGGCATTGATCCTGTAGCGAGAAGAACGTACTATCGATAACTTGATTGCCAGTAAAGCTGGCATCACTGGCGGTGAAGTATTGCTGGTACACACCCTTCATGTATTCCTTCACGTAATCAAGCTGGTTTTCCTCCATCGCATGTTCGATCTCTAAATAGTGCTTCTTAATGTCATGCATTAACCGATTATTCTTTTCTAGATAGGCCTTATTTTGTGCTAGTTTATTCTCTTGGAATTCGACTTGTTTACTAATGACAAGATTTTCTTCAAAGAGCTTTCGTGTCTTTTCTAAGTAGTAACAGAAGTAGATGTTGATGCCGCTGGCAAGAATCAAAATGATTAGGATAAGCCCCTTCATCTGATTCGAAAATTCTAGGCTTGTAACCACACTTAAAAGCAATAATAGATTCAATGAAACTAAGAGCCACACCAGCACATATTTCTTATCAAAGTATTGAATCAAAGGCTTCTTGTTTCGACGCAAATAATTGATGACAAAGAGAGTTATCACTACAATAACTTCCACGTAAACCTCTGATGATGGTGACGATTCCATTTCGCTATACTCTAGAACAGTCATAGAGGACATAATGGCAATCGCATGGAAAAACTCTAGAACGACTGCCCCTTGTATCAGTAGAACAGTTGCCATCACTTTATTTATAATCGTTCCCTTGAAAAAGAAAATAAGTGACCCAAAGATCATCACCAGTGTTCGAACAGCTGATACCCCATCTGACATATATAGTATTTGAGCAATCGCAAAGCATATCACATAAAGCAATAGATAAGCAAAAACGCTTCTTTTCTTTCGAATGAGCAATAAATTGAACAGCAGAAGAACAACTGCTAGATAAAAAAATGTATTTACCATGCTACTAATTATTATTTCAAAAGACATTCCTTCTCACCTCAATTCATTCTTCCTTAGTCCATCGTTCACTTATTTTACTGGTAAAAGAATCTTCATTTCATTCATCATTTGTTCTTCTTTTTCTTCATACATGCCATGGTATTTCTCCACAATTCGATGAATCATTTGAGTGTCCTCCCATTGTTCAACAGTTCGCTTAGGCAGTAGTTCCTCAGTAGTTTGAGGGTAATCCACGGTAATTACTAGGTGATGATTTTCTGTTTTCATCCCTACCTTGATTATTTTATCCAGCTTTGTTTGATTAGCAGCTTTTACTGCACGATCAAATAGGCTGCCTAGTAAAACTGCTAAATCTTTTTCATCGAGATTGATTGTTCTATCAATATGAATCGTATTTTCTAATTGAATCCCTTCTTTTTCACATTGATCCTGCAAAGAGAAGAACATACTATCAATGACTTGATTGCCAGTAAAAGTGGCATCACTAGCGGTGAAATATTGCTGGTAGACACCTTTCATGTATTCCTTCACGTAATCAAGCTGGTTTTCCTCCATCGCATGTTCGATCTCTAGGTAATGCTTCTTAATGTCATGCATTAACCGATTATTCTTTTCTAGGTAAGACTTATTTTGTGCTAGTTTATTCTCTTGGAATTCGACTTGTTTACTAATAACGAGATTTTCTTCAAAGAGCTTTCGTGTCTTTTCTAAGTAGTAACAGAAGTAGATGTTGATGCCGCTGGTTAATATTAAAATAGCTGAGATAATACCTTTCATTTGGTTGGAAAATTCCAGGCTTGTTACAACAGACGTAAATAATACAAAATTTAGTGTAATTAAAATCCAAACTAATATGTTCTTTTTGTCAAAAGATTGGATGAGTGGTCTTTTCTTTTGCAGAAGGTAGTTTAGAGCTAACAAAATGAGTGTCGCTACTATCTCAATATAAAAAGTAAATCCTATTGGGATGGATATCATGATTGCTATTCCGTGAAAAAAATCTAAAACGATTCCTAACTGAATCACTAATACTATGGACATAATTTTATTTGGCAATGTTCCTTTAAAAGCAAATATGACCAAAAAGAACATTGTAATAAATGTTCTACCAGCTGAAGCCCCTTCATTAACAACTGAAACGTATGTAAGAGCTAAACTTATGGCTAAAGAAAAAAGGATTGGTAAAATCGACTTTTTTCTAACTAATAGCAAATTCAATAGTACGGTCATCACCAAAAAAGATAATACTGCACTAAGTATATGAAGAAAGGCTTCTAACAGCATATCTCACCTCGATAATTCTTATTTGTACTAATGGGTAAGAAAATTTTTATGGAAGAATTTTCTTTCACATCATACATCCCATGGTACTTCTCCACGATCCGGTGAATCATTTGAGTGTCCTCCCATTGTTCAACAGTTCGCTTCGGCAGTTCCATTCCTAATTCCTCAGCGGTTTGAGGATAATCGATGGCAATGATGAGATGATGGTTCTCTGTTTTCATCCCCACCTTGATTGTTTTATCCAGCTTTGTTTGATTAGCAGTTTTCACTGCACGATCAAATAGGCTGCCTAGTAAAACTGCTAAATCTTTTTCATCGAGATTGATTGTTCTATCAATGTGAATCGTATTTTCTAATTGAATCCCTTCTTTTTCACATTGATCCTGCAAAGAGAAGAACATACTGTCAATAACTTGATTGCCAGTAAAAGTGGCATCACTGGCAGTGAAGTATTGCTGGTAGACACCTTTCATGTATTCCTTCACGTAATCAAGCTGGTTTTCCTCCATCGCATGTTCAATCTCTAAATAGTGTTTCTTAATGTCATACATTAGCCGATTATTCTTTTCCAAGTAAGCCTTATTTTGTGCGAGTTTATTTTCTTGGAATTCCACCTGTTTACTAATGACAAGATTTTCTTCAAAAATCTTTCGTGTCTTTTCTAAGTAGTAACAGAAATAGATGTTGATGCCGCTAGATAAGACTAAAATGGTTAAAATAATACCTTTCATTTGGACTGAAAACTCCATGCTTGTGACAACACTAGAAAACAGAATAATGTTTAATGTAATCAAAAACCAAACTAACATGTATTTTTTATCAAAGTATTGGATTAGTGGACTTTTCCCACGGCGAAGAAAATTGAGTCCTATTAGTACTATTAAAACGATATGTTCTATGAACGATCCTTGACCGTCTGCTACCAACAGCATCAATATCACACCATGAAAAAAATCTAGGATCATTCCTATTTGTACAACTAATACTATAGCCATTATTTTATTCGGTATCGTTCCTCTAAATAATCTCAGAGATGCAAACATAATAATTAATGTTTTAAATATAGGCACCCAATTATTGACCAATGAGATATATGCTACCCCCATACAAATAGGTAACCAAAATAAAAAGCCTAAGAAGCTCTTCTTTTTCCTAATTAGTACCAAATTAAAGAGCAAGAAGTTTAGTAAAAAGGCATACATCCCATCAAACACTGCTTTAACAACCTCGTTCATTCACTCTTTACTCCTTCAACAAAAAATAACTAATTATACTTATACAACTGTAACATTCACAATCGAAAGCGTATCTTTCTTTATTACTAGAACGCAATTATTATATAATAATTATCTTAATGATAGCATTTATTAAACTACGATTAAAGTTTTTGTATAATTAACTTCAAAAAAATAGAAAACTAAAATGATTTTATTTTCTAAGGTTATTAAAGTATCTTTATTTATTATTCTCAATAATTACTACCATGTTTTCTTGTGAACCAGATTTTCTAGATAAAAAAACATTGTTCATGTATAAAATAGTTGTCAAATTACGTGTAATCCCCCTATATGCATCGAAGTTGACTTTATTGATAAAAATGATTGAACCCAGACGTCACAAAGAAATCTTAGGCAACCCCTTCTGCATAATGAGAATAATAGGTTTTAAATACACAAGGAATTTCTTAGTCTTGTGAAAACTAAGTTACATCTTAAAAACGTTGTTATATCAATGATTAGCGCTAATACTTGACGGAGATTGACGGCTAATGAAATGTTTGTGAAATCAAAAAAGTTTAAAAAAAATTAACCTCACTGGAAACAGAAAAATGAGATATACTTGATCGAATTGTAATCGTTTTCTAAAAAAAAAGAAAAAAAGGGAGTCCATTTTTTTGAACTTCAAAATTTTTTTCGATTGTTTTCTATCGAATCATATTCTCCATCTGATAGATTGCCTGAAAGCGGGATTCCATTAGTGAGTCAGCATAAGTATCTAGTGTCAGTTGTGTAGATGAATGTCCCATGAGTGCACTAACAGACAGAATATCACTCTGTGCTTCTAAGCAACGTGTCGCGAATGTATGGCGCAATTGATGGAAATGGATGTCTGTTAATTGGCATTTTTCTCTGATGCGATGAAAATGATAGGTCAACAACCGAGGCTCAATCGGCTTGCTTTTGTTGGAAAAGACAAACATGCTGGTTGAATTCTCCTTGTGTTTGAGCAATAGTTTTCTTACTTTATCAGACATTGGGATAGATCGAACTGAAGCCTCTGTTTTTGAACTGTCGTATACTAGCTGTGTCCGATACCCATCATTCGCTAATTGAATTCTTTGATACGTGTGAGTGATATGAATTATTTTTTGTTCAAAATCAATATCTGACCAACGCAAAGCTGAGATTTCACCAATTCTCAATCCCGTATGCAAGGATAAGTAAGTTGGAAGTCCAGTTCCTTTTTTTTCTGTTAATGCAATTTTTTCTAATTGCTTTTGTTCTTTGCGACTCAATGAACGTTTCTTTCTCTTTTTTTCTTTTGGTAATTTGATGCTGGCAAAGGGATTTTCATTTACATGAGATTTTCTCTTTGCTTCATTCAAGCATTGTGAGACTATTCGAAAGATTACTTGAATCGTTGATTTTCTTAACTTCTTTTCCTGCAAAGAAGTAAGAAGATTTTGCCCTGTTTCTTCGGTCAGCTCATTTAAAGGAACATTTCCGATAACTGGGAAAACATACTTTTTCAACTTGTAGCGATAATTTGAATAGGTCGTTGGTTTTACGTCCATTCGAATATCCGCTAGCCAGTAATATCCCCATTCTTCTAATGGGATGCTAGAGCTACCGCGAATTTCTTGATAGGTTTTATATTGAATTTTTAATGGATAAAGCTTTTCTCGAACCTCTTTCAGGGTGCGGCCATAAACATAGCCATATTTGATCTTTCCAAGTATCGTTCGACCTTTAATATAACGCCCTTCCCAACGTCCATCTTTTCGTCGATAAATATTTTCTCCTCTGCGCATTTTCACTTCTCCTTTGACGGCTTATTTGACGGCATACAAACTCGTAGTTTATCTGCCGCTAATTACTAATCTGGATAATAGAAAAATATCAATTATTAAAAAAACGAATCGAAACAAATAATAATGTTAATAAACATTGATTGTTATACTAATATATATTAGAATGCACTTGTTGGAAATACTTTTTTAACACAAAATACAGTTTTATGATATTTTTTATCTTGTTATTCACAAAAATAAGAGAAAATTCATATAAAAATAACATCATAATTAATCCCCTCTTTTTAGCTAAAATGGGAAATCTGCTGCATTCCTATTGAATTCATGGTCTTTTTAATGACCGCTTCCCTAGCCGATCATAGCTGTACACAGTTAAAAATAAGTCCCCCACTGTTTTCTTTTCAAAATCATAAAATATCAAACAATTCATGTTTTTATTTTTTTCTTTTTTCTATCTAAAATTTTAAAACTTTTCAGTCATAAGAATTTCCATTATAGTTTCAGTGAACAACGATTAGCATAGTTGAAAACTGAAGGAGGAGTTTTGTATGAGTACGATTCGTTTATCTGATTGTTTGAATGACAGAGAGTGGTCCCCTTTATGGGAGCGTTACGTAGCAAATGCCGCGCCCTTTGATCCAATAAGAATTCAGGAGATCTCCTGTTTGATCCCACTTCCAGAACAAACAGGCATGCTTATTTTTTCTGAAAACCAGACGTTTTTCAGTGAACTAGATGCGTTGAAAATACTTGAGCTTTATTCTACCGCCCATTGTTTCCCCAACTATCAAATTCTCGCCAATTGCCTGAAGGATGTCGGTTCTTTTGGTCAATACAAGTTTCCTTGGATCTGTCCGTTTTTTGCGCTGGCTCCGTTAGAAGGGAAAACTCAGACCATCTGGCTGAATCCACTAAAAATCTTTGCCTTGAAAAGCATCCAAGGACGTTATTGTGTAGATCTGTTAGATGGGCCGAACTTACTGCTGCCGGTTCAACGCCGCAGCATCATCACTCGGGCAGAGATCGCCTGCCTCATTCTTGCGACGATTCGCCGCGGGAATTTTCATTTCGTCATCGAGGGCAAGATTCCTTCTGACTACTTGACGCTGCCAAATACGCCATTTGCGAACAGCTTGAAGAACCGTAAAACCTTGACGCGCTTCTATACCTCGTTAGGTGAACTAAACCAGCTCTATCAAAAACTCTACTCCCTCCATCACTGTGAAGAACTCATTGATAATCCTGAGGCTATTGATCATATTCAGTGGCTTTAAGCCTGGATAGAAAAAGAGCAGCCAACGTTTCAGACACGTTGGCTGCTCTTTTTTTAGTCAAGAAGGCAAAATAAGGAAAACCCTTACATTATATCCTCTTCATTCTTTTTGTCAAATTGCAATTTGGTTTTTCACCCCCTAATTTTACCTGTTTTGGTGTTAGAAAGCCTAATCTTGTGTTCAAAACCTGCAAAATTGGGGGGTAAAATGCAAAATTGCGATTCGCAATCTTTTTTGAATTGCTTTATCTTTTAGTCACCGGCCGGAACAACAAACAAAAAAGGAGGAATCAGGATGATCCAAAAGATCGGCAACAAATTACAGGTAGAGATTGACTCAGGAGCAGACAAGATGAAAAAAGTCACCTTTCCAAATGTCATTGATGATCCAGAAGAAGAAAAAGTTCTTGAACTAGGAGCGATCATGACGGAGCTATCCCCCGAAGGCAGCGACCTGTATGGCGTGATCTTAACGACTCAATCACGCTATACCAAATAATGTGCAGTGTTACTGACCTGCTTCGGCGGGTTCGTCACACGAGCTGTAATCGGAGGAAAAATACGATCGACATTTCCAATTAAGCGGAGAAGGCTTTGCTTCCATCAGTCCCACGAAACGCTCTACGCTCAACATGTTCATCTTTTTGCATAGACCATTCAGCGATTGTTCCTGACCTGCGTTGGCTTTCTCGTCTGTGAACAAACGCGCTAGTGGACTGATCGAAGCGGTACGAAATAACTTAGAAGGGAGAATGTAAGATGTTAAAAATTGTTGCTACGTTTAGAAACAGCTTTGGCAGAAGTCAGTCTTGGAGCTTCAACGATCCAGACCCTCAAAAAACAGACGCAGAGGTCAAAAGCCTGTTACAGCGTCTCACGCAAGTCAAGCTTTTTTATAAGGACGGTGCGGAGCTATTCAGTACCGTCGAAAGTGCGAAGTATGTCGAAACGACTGAACGCATCATTTTTGATTCGAAGTAAAGCATTCAAGGAGCAGCGGTCTGACAGCCGCTCTCCTCTATCGTGAAAAAGAAAGGATGAGAACCGATGAATGAGCCGCTTTTGACGCACTATCAAGTTTTTCATTTGACCGCCAAAACACTGGAAACACGTATCATGACCTATTATCAAGAAACACAAAACAGCAGTTTGACCCTAAGATATATCCTTGCTTTACGGGTGCGCTTCAAGCTTGGTGCGCAAGAGTTTGACCACATTCTGAAGGATCTTGTCCGCCACTTGTTTATGAATACCAAAGCGACCAAAACCATGAAGCGATTCTTTTATTATTTCGAGGACTACTTTATCACGCCTGAATGGAAGAGCTTGAATTTACGTGTCTTTCCATTGAGAAACTTTGGTGAAACAATCGCTTCTGTTGTCCATTCCTTAATCTCACTTGTCCGTCCAGAAGAAACCAGCGAACCTTGATGAATAAACAACGCAGAGAAACTTTTGAGAAAGGAACAGAAAAACATGATCCAGGATTTGATTGCGACATTCGGCAAAAGCGATGGCGGCACCCATAAATGGACCTACAAAGAGGTGGACCCCAGCTTGTCTGACTCAGAGATCAAAGAAGCTTGCGAACTCTTATCGACCTTAAACATCTTTGAACAAAATGGCGTAAAACTATTTGACTCTGTTGTCACCATAAAAGCGTTGGTTCATAAGGAGCGACTGATCTTCGACCCAGAGCATGATCCAGAGTCGGCTCAGCCTGAAGTAGAACAGCCTCAGGAAACCACCTGTGCGGAGGTGCGTTGTTTCGAAGTGAGGGATGTGGCAGAACAGGAGGAAAAAGCGCCATTAACGGAACCTTCCTCCCCTTATTCGAGGATGACACCACATGGCCGCTATTTTAAACAATTAACCACAATTGACACGGAAGAAAAATCAGCAGTCGTTCTAACAGCAGGAAAAGCGTCACTTCTTCAATCGAAAACAGGAGATGAGCGAGAGAAACACCCCTCTTCCTCACCCCATGACTTGACTCGATTCGACCAAAGTACAAAGGAACAAAACATGCTGCTCCGCTGGGTTCACAGAATAAGAAAACAAAACAAAGAAGGTCCGCCAACCAGCTGGCGAGAATAGTACGCGAACAAATCCGATCATTGAAAACCAAATACTGCGTAGAAAAGAAGGTTTCATGCCACCTGCGGCTGTAATCGCAGGTGGCAATCCAATAAATTAGA
The DNA here is from genome assembly GCF_059374735.1 of Enterococcus sp. GPZ-007. Lineage (NCBI taxonomy): Bacteria > Bacillati > Bacillota > Bacilli > Lactobacillales > Enterococcaceae > Enterococcus > Enterococcus sp. GPZ-007. The sequence goes on from NZ_JCAFYN010000059.1 coordinate 17,404, forward strand.
AAGCGAGGGATGTCTATGAAATTTTTAACGATCGCGTCAGTCGGAACATTTGCTGCCTATCTATTCGGTGGAAGCTTGCCGATTATGGGCATTTTTCTAACAATGGTCGGCTTAGACTTAACGACCGGCTACATCAAAGCTCTGAAAAGCCACACGTGGGTGTCTTCCATTAATCTCTATGGCCTGTTTACCAAATTCATCACCTTTTCCACCATCATCTGCGCGGCGGCACTAGACAAGATTGCACCAGTGGTGGGGATTGCTCTGCCAATCAATGTGGCGCTGATTTGGACTGTGCTATTAATTGTGTACGAGATCGGTTCAATTTTGGAAAATGCCCATGAATTCGGACTGAAGATCACGTGGCTGCAGAAATGGCTGCGAGTCTTTGAACGGGATGTTGGGAAGCTCCCTGATAAGGACGATCAGGAAAATAATATCCAGTGAAGGGGGTGAAGCACATGCCTAGTACAGAAACTGCTTTACAGTATGGTCTGGACTTACGGGGAAGGGTCTGCTATTCCATGTCCAGACGGCTAGAGGCTCACTCGATGGATTGTTCCAGCTTTGCTTTCCGCGCATTGATAGCAGCGGGCTTTCTCCCCAGTGACGCTTACATCGGCAACACCGAAACGCTCTTCGGATTGAATGGAACATTGCTAGAGGAAATCGAACGCTGGGAGGTTCGTCGTGGGGATCTTTGGATCGCAGGTCATGAAGGCGCATCGCTGGGATCATCTGGGCATACCGGCTTTTTCTTGGGTGATATTCATGGGGATGCACTACATTGCACCTATTCCAAAGGCTGTCAAAACATCGCTGTCACCAAAGCAATCGGCTGGATGGGGGATTATTCTGGCTTGCCAGTTCGCTATTTTCGTGTGAAAAACGCGACAGTCGCTGGTCCCAGCGAAGATTGTAGCCAACAACGAATCCTTGCCATCGATGGCTCTTGGGGCCCTGCCACCACACGACGCTTACAGGAAATCTTGAATTGCGGAACCAAAGATGGGATCATCAGCGGTCAGGTCAAAAACCGCGCGAACCAATCTATCCCTTCTGTTGAATTCGGTCATGGCGGCTCCAATATGATCCGCGCCCTCCAAGCCTTTTTAGCTGTGCCTTCAGATCGCAACTTCGGTCCTATCACCTGTCTCGCGCTGCAAAAAAGAATGGGTACGACACCCGATGGCATGATCAGCCCAATCTCTGATTGCGTGAAGGTGATGCAGAAAAGATTGAATGATGGATGGGTTTAACGAGAAGAAGATGACGGCACCTGCGATTTTTTCAGAATTGCAGGTGTTGCCATGCTATGTTATACAGTAGCGTCCGATAAAACCACAGCATTTATACTTCTTGGCTCGTTCAGCATCCCCCTGATCCCAAAGCTATTCTCTTTTTCACATAGTAAACCAGCGATCGATGTCGCATGAGTACCATCTGAATCAGAATAATGATCACCAATGGCAATTAGGAATCCTTTTTTACTCATAAATGCCTACAATAGGAGTTAAATAGTCATCAAGACCAAATACTCTTTCTAATGTTAACGGATCTATAGAAGGCAATTCGACAGTTTTTAAATCATTGACCTCATACTTGCCTTCCCAAATCAACCATAAATCAAAAGGAGCATTAATCGTTTTCAATAGCTGCGCAAATTCTCCATAAAAACTTTTCCAAGAAAAGATATCTACATAATAAATAAACGGCTTAGTCGTGTATTCATTGATGGTTCCAACATCTTTCTCTCTTTTAATTGAAAAGCTTTCCTCTGATCCATCAAGAAATACAAAAATTTTTTCAGTAGGATCAATTTCTTTTATATCAATCCCCATGTTAGCTTTAAAAGTAGAAATAAGATCGGCATAATTATCGAATTTTTTTAGATCGTTTACTGAAAAAAATTCCGAGCTGTCTGATGAATTCTTTAATTTTAAATCATAAAAACTAGCTATATACATACCTATCGACATATAATCCCCCCTTTATAAGTTTTCCACATATCCACTTAGAGAGCAATAAAAATCATAGCTATTGAAGAGAAGTTCTATCAAGAGAGCTATCAGAACTTTGAAGAGTGAAAGAGAGCTGTGCGTAGTTATATGTGGTATTACATTAACTTTTGCTATTCGGAAGCGTTGAACG
>NZ_JCAFYN010000060.1:0-19455 GCF_059374735.1 Enterococcus sp. GPZ-007
TTAATTGACTTGCTAGCATATTGCTTGCTATGTTGTTTGCTTCTATATAATAGAAGCGCCCTACACATTTGGTTTGTTTTATTCGTTCAGTTTTCAAAGGCCTACATTGTTTGTCGCGTTGTTTCAGCAACTTTTAAATCATAACAGATTACCGTTTTGATGTCAACAACTTTTTTGAAGTTTTTTTCGAAGAAATTGTCGTCATCGCTTTATGCGACTTTGATAGAATAACTGAAAACCAGTTATCTGTCAATAACAATTTTTAATTTTTTTTGAGCGACACTCGCTCGCTTTGGAACATTACATAATATACCAACATAATCCTCTTCGGTCAATCAAAAATATTGAGTTTTTCGAACTTTTTTTCATAGCCTACCAATGTTCGTTGGTAGATGTGTAAATGTTCGCAAATAACATGAAAGCTGTATGAAAATCGCCTTTTCATTAAAATCCGGATCGTAATTTCTGTTTGAAAGATGACATCATTTTCTAATAATCCCTTTTGCAGCAACAAAAAAAAGACGCTCAGCTAAACTGAACGTCTAAAAAAATATTTTAACGCATCGTTGGGAATAGCAAAACATCACGAATTGACTGAACATCTGTCAACAACATGACAAGTCGATCAATTCCGATACCTAATCCACCAGTTGGCGGCATACCATATTCTAATGCTTCCAAGAAATCTTCGTCCACACCATGTGCTTCGTCATTACCTTGTTCACGTTCTTTTTCTTGCGCTTCGAAACGTTGACGTTGATCAATCGGGTCATTTAACTCAGTAAAGGCATTCGCAAATTCGCGTCCGACAATAAATAGTTCAAAACGATCAGTAAAACGTCCATCATTAGCATTTTTCTTCGCAAGTGGAGAAACTTCTACTGGGTGACCATAAACAAAAGTTGGTTGTTCTAACGTTTCTTCAACAAAGGTCTCAAAGAATTCATTGATAATATGACCAACTTCCATATTGTCATTGATTTCAACATTATTTTCTTTTGCTAATGTGCGAGCTTCATCAATCGCCATTTCAGGCCAGAAATCAACACCTGTTTGCTCTTTAATCGCATCTACCATATGAATACGTTTGAATTCAGAACCGAGATCAATGGATTTCCCATCGTAGGAAAGTGTTGTTTCACCAAGTACATTTTCAGCAACATCCCGAATGATTCCTTCTGTCAAATTCATCACGTCTAAATAATCATGATAAGCAGTATATACTTCCATCATCGTAAATTCTGGATTGTGAGTTGTATCAATCCCTTCATTACGGAAAACACGACCGATCTCATAAACTTTTTCCATTCCGCCAACGATTAACCGTTTCAAATGCAGTTCAAGAGCAATCCGTAAATAAAGATCCATATCTAATGCATTATGATGCGTGATGAATGGGCGTGCAGTCGCCCCCCCTGCTTCATTATGCAATACAGGTGTTTCTACTTCAGTATAGCCTAATCCATCCAAGTAACGGCGGATTTGGCTGATTATTTGACTACGTTTAGTAAAGCGATCAAAGCTTTCTCGATTACTGATTAAGTCTAAATAGCGTTGACGGTAGCGTTGTTCTACATTCGTCAAACCATGATATTTTTCGGGCAAAGGGCGTAATGCTTTCGAGAGCAGCGTAATTTCTTTCGCCTTAATCGAAACCTCACCCGTATCTGTCTTCATGACCTCACCGGTTACACCGAAGAAATCACCTAAGTCGCCTTTTTTGAAGATCGCATAAGGTTCTTCACCGACTTCATCTTTACGAACATAGATTTGAATCTGTCCTTCACGATCCTGCAGATGCGCAAAACCTACTTTTCCTTTTCCACGTTTCGTCATCATACGCCCAGCTACACTTGCTGTCAGTTGTTTTTCTACAAGCTCTTCTTTTGTATTAGCATCATATGTTTCGTGTAATTCTTTTGAATTTGTCGTACGTTCAAAACGTGCGCCGAATGGATCAATACCCTCTTCACGAAGGTTTTCCATTTTTTCGCGGCGAACACGCATCTGATCGTTCATTTCTGTCAAATTAGTTTGTTCCTCAGTCACGAATGTTCCTCCTCTTATGTAATTACTCTTACTTATAATGCCAATGAATAGACAAAAAATCAAGCCGAATTCCTTATTCGGCTTGAAGTTTAGCTAATTTTCACTTTTACCTCGGTCTTTTCAACAAGAGCATCAAGTAAATCTAGAATAACTTGTTTTTCTTCCGTTTGATTGATAGCTACTTTTGTTTTCGCTGAACGAGGAATGCCCTTAAGATAATAACTAGCATGTTGACGAAATTCACGACAAGCGATCTTTTCGCCTTTCAAATTGATCAACCGTTCTAAATGAAGCTTGGCTGTTTCAATTTTTTCTCTCGCACTTGGTTCAGGGATTAACTCTCCCGTTTCTAAGTAATGCTGAGTCTGATGAATCATCCATGGATTTCCCAAGGCAGCTCGACCGATCATCACTGCATCAACACCTACTTCTTCGATCATACGCTTTGCGTCCTCTGGAGTTCGTACATCACCATTCCCCATAAACGGAATTGTCAATTGATCCGCAACTTGTTTTAGGACATCCCAATTTGCTTGTCCTTCATACATCTGCACTCGTGTTCGACCATGCATCGCGATTGCTGAAGCTCCTGCACTTTGAGCAGCCAAAGCATTTTCAACGGCAAATACATGCTGTTCATCCCAACCAATGCGCATTTTGACGGTCACAGGAATATCTACAGCAGAAGAAACAGCATCAACCATTTCGTAAACTTTGTTTGGATCTAGGAGCCACTTCGCCCCGGCTTCCGCCTTGATAACTTTGTTAACTGGACATCCCATATTGATATCAATAATATCGGCTTCCGTATTCTCTTGTACAAATTGTGCAGCCTCCACTAATGAATCTTTGTTACCCCCGAAAATCTGAACACTTAACGGATGCTCACGTTCATCAATGTACAGCATCTCTAAAGTTTTTTTATTTCTAAAATGGATGCCTTGATCGCTGATCATCTCACAGACAACTAAACCGGCACCAAATTCTTTGACGGTCACTCGAAAAGCGGCATTAGTGATTCCGGCCATCGGAGCTACGACAATGCGATTCGGAACTTCCACATCACCAATTTTCCATGTTCCATTCAATGGTTTCACCGTTATTCCCCCAAAATCTCTTGCTTCAATTCATAAAGGTCTGCTTCGCTGTACTCATATTTATTGTTGCAAAAGGCGCAGACAGCTTCCGCTCCATGGTCTTGATCAATCAATTCTTGAATTTGCTCAGCGCCCAATGTAATGATTGCTGAAGCAAATTTTTCTTTTGAGCAATCACATTTAAATTGAACAGGCATCTTCTCTAAGAATTCCATATCGTCCGTTGCTAATAAGTTTTGCAGAATTTCTTCAGGTGTTTGCCCCTCATCTAACAAAGTCGAAATACGTGCAGTTTCTTTCAAACGAGCCTCGATTTGATCAATAATTTCATCGCTAGCCCCCGGCATAATTTGAATCATAAAACCGCCAGCTGTTTTAATAGAATCATCTGTATCCACCAAGACTGAGACACCGACCGCGGATGGATTTTGTTCAGAAACAGCCAAATAATAAGTAAAATCTTCTCCAATCTCTCCTGAGACGATCGGTGTTTGACCTGAAAATGGTTCCTTCAAGCCTAAATCTTTGATGACAGTGAACATTCCTTCTGTCCCAACTGCTCCTCGTACATCAATTTTGCCGATTTCGTTCAAAGGTAGACTGATATGGGGATTTTTAATATAACCTTTTACTTCGCCTTTACCGTTGCTGTCAACAACGATTGCGCCAGCTGGTCCATCCCCTTCAATCTTCACAGTCATTTTATCATCGCCTTTTAGGGTGGCTCCTAACATCAATGCTCCGATCATTGTCCGTCCTAAAGCTGCAGAAGACGTATTCCAGGTATCATGACGGCGTTGCGCCTCAGCGATCGTTTCAGTCGCGTTGACTGCGTACGCCCGAACAAAACCTTCGTAGGCTAATGCTTTAACTAAATAGTCACTCATCTATTTGCTCCTTCGTATTCTAATGGATTTATCCATTTGTTTTCACTCGTGATTGCATCATACTAGGTGTTTCGATTTTTTTCAACTTCTCCGTATGAGCTTAAGAAAAAAACAGACGAACTTTCGCCTGTTTATTAAAACCACATTGGCAATAAAATAGCCGTCATTGCTGTTGCATCATATTTGACTGCTTCACTCTTCAACTGATTGTGGAGGTCCCCCAGCGCCTTGGGAAAGTCATGTTGATGAGAGACTGCATATAAAGCAATCCCTTTGCATAGTTTGGAAGCAACTAATCCACGATCTTCTGTCTTCTCCAATAGCTGTGCATTCTCCAACAAAAGTTTTTGGATCTCTGTATATTTTTTGACCTCAGCATCTCCATAGGCTTGACTGATGTGATCCATCATTTGTTTCACTTTTTCGTTTCGTTCCATCTTATTCAACCCCTTCCCACATCATTTTATTCCGACTTAATTTCTATTCCAAATCATAAGAAGGACTTTCTCATAATCAAATCAGTCTGTTTATCCGTTCCAACATAAAAATCGTGACTCCCAACTTGCTTGAAGCCAAAGCTTCGATAAAATTGCAGGGCATTTTGGTTTTTTTCCCATACACCTAACCAAATATGTTCACGCTTTTCTCTAATGGCAAGATTGAAGGCAAAAACTAATAACTGTCGTCCTAAACCACGTCTTTTAAACGCTTTGCGAATATAGATTCGTTCGATCTCTACCCCGTTCTTTTCGGATATTTCTGTTTGCGCCTTATTTATATTCAATTTTAAATACCCAGCTAGTTGATATCCCTGATATATAAAGAAGAAACGTGAATCTGGATTCGTGAGTTCACTTTCCAATTTATCTAAAGCGTACGCCTCTCTCAAGTAAGTCTCTAGATCAGTCGGATCGTTTTTCGTTGCAAACGTATCACGAAAAGTCTCTATACTGATCTTTTGCAATTCAACTAAATCATTAAGATCACATCTTCGTATGTTTTCAGTCATAGCTCATTCACCCTATCAATTCTTAAAAATAACAATCCTTAAGATAAAACAAACGGCATGCCCGAAGACATGCCGCTTAAATTTATTCTTGATTATCGTTTGTATCGTCTGGTTCGATCTTATCATCTGAATCTTGATGTTCAGGTGCTTTATCTTCCGCTTGTTTTTCAGCATCTTTTTCTTCCAAAGCACGTTTTGCTTCTTCGAATGTTTGAGCTTGCGCTTTTTCACTTGGATAAAGGCTGTCCGAACCTGCAGGCATTTCACCTGTTTCAAACAATGATTTGATTGCTTTGGCATCCAATGTTTCGAATTCCAATAATTTCTCTGCAATCAATTTGTGTTGTTCACGGTGAGTCTCAATGATTTCACGAGCTTTATCGTGTGCTGCCATCAAGATGTTGCGAACCTCTTCGTCGATCTCAAAAGCAACTTGCTCAGAGTAAGCTTTTGTTTGACCATAGTCTCGACCAACAAAGACTTGGTGATTTCCTTCATATTGAACCGGACCAAGTTTTTCACTCATTCCGTATTCAGTTACCATGCTTCGAGCTAAACCAGTCGCTTGTTCAAAGTCATTGGAAGCTCCGGTTGTTTGAGCGTTAAAGACGATTTCTTCTGCTGTACGTCCGCCAAGCAAACCAACGATTTGTTCAAACATATCGTCTTTCGACATCAACATTTGATCTTCTTTTGGTAAGGCGATCATGTACCCGCCAGCGCGTCCACGAGGGATAATTGTTACTTTATGCACGACACGAGCACGGTTCAAGACCATTCCGATGATGGTATGACCAGCTTCATGGTAAGCAACCATTTCACGTTCACGTTTGCTGATGACACGGTCTTTCTTCGCAGGTCCCGCGATAACGCGATCTTCTGCTTCATCCACGTCTGAAGCATCAATTTTCTTCTTGTTACGACGAGCCGCAACTAAAGCAGCTTCGTTTAAGACATTTTCTAAATCAGCACCGGCAAAGCCTGGTGTTTGTTGAGCAACAACTTTCAAATCAACATCGTCTGCTAACGGTTTGTTACGGGAATGCACTCGTAAAATCGCTTCACGACCTTTAACATCAGGACGGCCAACTAAAATTTGACGGTCAAAACGACCAGGACGTAATAATGCTGGGTCTAATACGTCTGAACGGTTTGTTGCAGCGATGACGATTACGCCTTCGTTTCCATCAAATCCATCCATTTCAACGAGCAATTGGTTCAAGGTTTGTTCACGTTCATCGTGACCGCCGCCCATACCAGCACCCCGTTGACGACCAACAGCATCAATTTCATCGATGAAGATGATCGCTGGCGCATTTTTCTTGGCTGTTTCGAATAAGTCACGAACACGTGACGCCCCGACCCCTACGAACATTTCCACGAAATCTGAACCTGAGATTGAGTAAAATGGTACCCCTGCTTCACCGGCTACGGCCTTAGCAAGTAATGTTTTACCAGTTCCGGGAGGTCCCTCTAGTAAAACACCAGCTGGAATCCGGGCACCTAATTCGACGAAACGACGTGGATCTTTTAAGAATTCCACGACTTCGACCAATTCTTGTTTTTCTTCTTCTGCTCCGGCTACGTCAGAGAAACGAACCCGGTTCGCTTTTTTATCGGCTTCTTTGGCTTTTGATTTACCAAAGTTCATGACACGGCCATTGCCGCCACCGCCGCCGCCTTGTTGACCAAGCATCATGTAGAAGAAGAAAATCATAATCAAGATTGGTAAAAAGCTTACTAATAAAGTAATCCACATACCGCTACTTGATTCTTCTTCGATCGTGGTCTTGACTTTGTTTTCTTTTGCTAAGTCATTGACCTGACTCAAGGTTGAATCATTTGGCAAAACAATTGTTGAGAAGTGGGTAGTTTTTGTTTCTGTCCCCCCACCAATGATGCTCAAACCGCCGGAATTAGCAACTTCTTGCTTATCCTTGTACTCACCAGTGATCTTGTATACTCCACCGGCAGGCTGGATTTTAAGATTTTTAATTTTGCCTTCTTGCATCTGTTCAGTAAAAGTTGAATACTCGATATCTGGCGAAGCTGATTTGTTATCTCCGAAAAGGAAATAAACAACCATGACCATCGCCAAGATGACGAGAATATAATAGAGAGCATTTTTGACTCCCTTATTGTTTTTGTTCATCTGCGTCCTCCTCGCGCTTGTTAGCTGATTAGCTTGTTAAAAAAAGTTTTATCAATTTTGACCTTTTAAGTATATCATACTGTGATTTTTTCGGTCACTAATTTGATTGATAAATTTTGGGCTTTAATACACCTACGTATGGCAGGTTGCGATACGCTTCTGCATAGTCTAGTCCATAACCGACCACGAACTCATTTGGTACATCAAAACCAACATAATCAGCATGGATATCCACCACACGTCCTTCTGGTTTATCCAACAATGTGACGATTTTCACTGATTTTGCTTTACGGTATTTGAACAAATCGACCAAATACCCTAGTGTCCGTCCGCTATCAATGATATCTTCAACGATCAGCAAATCTCGACCCTCAACATTTGTATCTAAATCCTTGATAATTTTTACCTCACCAGAGGAAACGGTTTGATTACCGTAACTTGAAACGTCCATAAAATCCAATTCTAAATGGGTATCGATTTCACGAACGATATCAGCCATAAAAGGAACAGCTCCTTTTAAAATACCAACCACCAAAGGATTTTTATCGGTATAATCTGCTGTTAACTGTGCACCTAATTCAACACAGCGTTTTTGAATATCTTCTCTAGTAATCAATACTTTTTCAATGTCTTTTGCTAGCATCTATAAACTCCTTTCATTTCGCTACTTGAAGCGTATAGTCAAGTATGTAGTGTATTCTATCAGTTTCAGTTGTAATACTCAAATGGGAATTAACAAAAGGTAAGAGCGCTACGATTTCACCTGAAGAATCTTCCACCACCCACGCTTGCTCCCTTTCGTCAGATGGAATTTTTTTATCTATAAAATAACGACTGACTCGTTTTTCCAAGGTGCTGGTCAACTGAATTCGATCGCCTGCCTGGCGACGTCTAATTATTAACGGAAGTTTCACAGTAAGTGGTAATGGTACTTGATACATCCCTTTTTCTACAGAAGCCGTATTTTTTCTCAAAGCGATCACTGAACCATCTGACAAGGAGTATTGTTCGTTTTCTTCCAAACGAAAAGACTCCTGATCAACTGTTGTTTTCCTTTCTAAATAAAACTGTTGATAACGTCGTACAAATTGCCAGTCATCACTAATGTCCATGATCCATTGGCTGACAGGACGCTGCATTTGGTCTACCAATGAAAACAATTGCCGCTGCGAAATCCCAAGATTTATCCGTGTTGTTACTTGCTGAAAGAAAGCAGTGAGAAAATAATAACGAGCTCCTGTTTCAGCAGGCAAGCTTTCAGCAGGAAAAGACCAGCGTTTTCCATCAAAATCGATATTTCTTAAATTTTCTTTTAGCACCTGGTTAATCAACTGATTTGCCCAAACTAGCTGTTGATGAAACTGCTGAGCATGCTCTAAAACTTGCGAATTTTCTTTTTTTAATTCTGGTACAACATTTTGGCGGATTCGATTGCGGAAATAGTCTTGTGAAGTATTCGTACTATCCTCAAAATAGGTCAGCTGCTGCTCCTTCGCATACTCATAGATCATATCTTTTGAAAAAGGCAGTAATGGACGCAGCAGAATCCCATCACCAAACTTTTGCTGGCGAACAATTCCGCTATGCCCTGTAAATGATCCGCCACGTGTCAACCGCATTAAGAGTGTCTCCAATTGATCATCACCATGATGAGCCGTTAGAATAAAATCATACTTTTCCTGATCCATGATTTTCTTGAAAAAAGCGTAGCGCACACGCCGAGCTTCCGCCTCGACATTCCTTTCCACGGGATGTTGCCAAACCTTTAAATAGAAAGGCAATTTGTGTTCTTCACAATAATTATGTAAAAAATCCGCTTCAACTTTAGATTCAGATCGTAATTGATGATCCACATGAGCTACTCCGATATTTGCCCCTTTTTGTTCCATCAGATGCAAAAGAGCCATCGAATCAACTCCCGTAGATACCGCTACTAATATTTTTTTATTCGCAGTTAATTCAGGATTTTCTCGAAAAAAAACTTGCTCCATGTTAAACTCCTTGGTCGTATAGATGGATTCTTTTTTTATTGTGTATCTTCCAAGTATACTTTTTGATTATTAATTCAATATGAACTTATTTGCTTCAATTCATAAACTGCCATAAAAAAAGCTGAAATCCTAAACGAATTTCAGCTTCTTTATTTTTAACTGCGACGGCCGCCACGGCCTCCGCGTTTTCCTTCGGTATTGCGTTTGATCGATGACAAGCGATCATCGCTATCCTTTAAAAAGGAACTCATCAATGAATCGAAGTCTTGTTTGCCGCTATTTTGTTGAGGTTTGCCTTTAGCCGCTGGTCTTGGACGATTGTTGTCTCGATTGTCACGAAACTCTCGTTTAAAAGGTTTCTTTTCTGGTTGTGGTTGATCCTGGGCCTTACGGATTGAAAGACCAACTTTGCCGTCATCTCCGACTGAAGTTACTTTCACGGTTACTTCGTCACCGACAGTCAGTACATCATGAATGTCTTTGACGAAACCATTTGAGATTTCACTGATATGGACTAAACCTGTTTTACCCTCTCCCAAGTCGATAAAGGCACCGAAATTGGTGATCCCTGATACTTTTCCTTGCAGCTTAGCTCCTACTTCGATTGACATAAAAAAAATGTTCCTCCTAATTTTTTCCTAATTATTTTAAATCTGCGACTGAATTTATTCAGCAGTTTCGGATTTCACAACTTCATCAGCAGATTGTTTGTCCTTACTAGACATTTTTGCTGAATCTGGTAATACAAAAATCAATTCACCATCTTTTGAATAATAGAAACGACTACGGGCTAATTTTGCCACATAGTTATCATCTTTCAACAATTCAACATCTTGCTTCAAGCCATCAACCCGATCATCTACCTTAGCAGATTCCGCGATCGTTTTAACTTTGATATCCTTTAGTTCGCTTAAATGACGTTGTTCGTTGAAGATTTGAACTCCCATGACGATAGCGGCAAAAGCGGCAACCGCAAATAGTGCTGCCAAACGACGACGTTTAAAAATTAATTGACGATGCTGCTTTTGAAACTTTTGATATTGCTCTTTTGCATACGGCGTATCTAACGAAGCAATTTTCTGCGTCTCGTTTTCATTCATTCCTGCTCGCTCCTTACCATGAAATTCTTTACTATTATATCAATTCAGGATATAATTGTCTATTTGAATTATCCTTAATTCCCGTTATTTTCCACTCGCGTCTCACTAATAATCCGATACATTTTGGCTGCGTCCTCTTTTTTCGTTGACTCATGCAGCTCTTCTATCGCAACCTCTAGGACTTTGTTTCCGAATTGGATACGCAATGAATCACCGATTTTTACATCCGTTGAAGATTTTGCTAATTTTCCATTAACTTGGATCCGCCCTTTGTCAGCTACTTCCTTCGCTACCGTTCGACGCTTAATGATCCGTGATATTTTTAAAAACTTATCTAATCGCATGAATTATCCTCTTTTCCAATTTATTCTCAATAATTTACTACCAAATGGTAACATCAACCATTCGCGAATCGTTAACAACCGCAGCTGAATGGCTAGGATCACAAAAGTACCCCCACCGATCACTACACCAAAAACAGCTGCTATTAAAGCAAAACCTCTTTTTTGAACTAGTCCAAAAACAAGACTGATACCGCCATAATAACACAAGAGCACCACTACCATACCAAACAAACAAATAGCTAGGTTGCGTATAAAATGACGCTGCCGACCATAGGCTCTTGTCTCGTGATCACTCGCCAAATGCAGGATAAACAGAGACACTGCCAATCCAAGCAATGTCGAAAGACTGGCTCCAATCGTTCCAAACTGTTTAGTCAAGCCGCCAGTAATTACTACTTTCAGCAATAACCCCACCCCCGCTGCCTGCAATGAACTGCGATATTCATTTTGGCTTTGGGCAATACTTTGGTATGCCTGCACCATCGCCATCAAAAAGATCGCAAAGACAAACAGAACCAATGTACCGTTGCCTTGGTAATCTTTAAACAGCGCATAGTTCACATATGGTAATAACATAGCTAAGCCGATCGAAGCTGCTGCACCAATAGCACAGGTCAGTCGCAGGAAAATCTGACTCGTCTTGACAAACATGCCGCGATCTCGATTAACTAAATAGCGTGTCAATAATGGTAAAAAGCTTGAGCTCAAGGCCAGTGCTACAACTAACCCAAGTTGGACCAACGGCTGTCCCCGGTCGTATACCCCTTTTGCCAACTTTGCTCCATGCTCACTCAAACCAAAATCCACTAAAGCCTTTTTGACAGTAAAGGAATCGATCAATTGAAATAAAATCAATAGACCACTGTAAATTGTCATCAGTCCGCCCTCAAGTACTAATCGCTTTCCTAATACTGCCATTTTCGCACCAAAGATTGGAACCCGACTTACAAGACTCGTACCAAAAACCTTCCGACGATAGTACCCTAACACTAGGACCGCTACGATTCCGCCAACTAAAGCACCGGACATGGCTACAGTTCCTGTATGGTAAACATCCCAACCGAATTGCTTGAACGACCAGGCGGCGATCAGGATCACTCCGACACGAATCAGTTGCTCCACCACTTGCGAAACAGCGGTCGGCACCATCAATAGCTTTCCTTGAAACTCTCCTCGGGTGATCGAAAGAAATGGCACAATGACAAAGGTAAAGGAAACTACCCGAATTAATGGAGCTAGCTTTCCATCCCCCATCCAATCTGCTAACGGCTGTGCTGAAAAGAAACATAACGCCCACAGTATTAAGCCAAAACCACCGATCAAAGGAAAAAGCTCCTCCAATGCCTGGCGTTGTTCCAGCGGTTCTTTTTTCTCTGCTACATATTTTGAAATAAACTGCGGTAAGCCAGATAAAGCCAAGGTCATGGCGATCCCATAGATCGGATAGACCTGTTGATACACATAAAATCCTTCATCGCCAGCGAGGTTTTGATACGGCACCCTATAGACAGCACTCAACAGCTTCGCTATGAATGATGCTGCGGTCAAGACGAAGGCACCTTGCATCATGACTCGCATTTCCTTATTCGCCAGTGCCTCCACCACCTATTCTTTGTATTTTTGTTCCCGTAATGCACGAACAAATTTGCTGATTTCTCGTAGCCAAATAGCCTCATCCATATTATTTGCGATCGTCAATTTGATGACCATCTGATCTTTCTCAACACCTAGAGTTGCTTTCATCTTCGTAGCACTTAACGCTTCAAAGAGCTGTTCGACCTGATAGGCTTTCGTTCCAACTTTGCTTAAAGTAAAGATGATTTGCTGCTGGCGTTTTTGAATACTCTCAACAAGAGCACGATCGCCATCCATCTTGATTTGTCCGACGTTCAGCAAGTTGGCTACTTCGTCAGGATAGTCGCCAAATCGGTCTACTAAATCTGCTTCTACCTCATCCAGCATCTCAGTACTTTCCAGCTCGCGAATCCGTTTATAGATTTCAATTTTTTGTCGTTCGTCTTCAATGTATGTTCCAGGGATATAGGCATCAATTCCTAAATTGATCTCAACAGAAGTTCGTTCGACCTGAGTATTTTTCCCTTGCTTACGATCAACAGCTTCAGACAACATTTGGGAATACATATCAAAACCAACTGCATCGATAAAGCCGTGTTGCTGAGCCCCCAACAGATTACCTGCACCACGTATCGATAAATCTCGCATTGCAATCTTGAAGCCAGAGCCTAACTCAGTAAAATCTTTGATCGCCTGCAGACGCTTTTCACTGACTTCGTTCAAGATTTTTTGCGGCTCATACATGAAATAGGCATACGCAATCCGACTGCTGCGTCCCACTCGTCCACGTAATTGATACAGTGTCGACAAACCCATATAATCAGCATTTTCAACAAATAAGGTATTCACATTCGGAATATCCACTCCTGTTTCGATGATCGTCGTTGTCACTAAAATATCGTATTGACCATCGATAAAGTCCATTAAGGTGTTTTCTAATTGAACTTCCGTCATCTGACCATGAGCAAATCCGATCTTAGCATCAGGAACTAACATTTGCAGTTCTTCCACTTTTCGTTCAATTGTTTCTACTCGATTGTACAGATAGAAAGCTTGACCGCCTCGAGCCATCTCACGTTCGATGGCTTCACGGATTGCTCCCGGATTGGTTTCCATCACGTAGGTTTGGATCGGATAACGATTTTCCGGCGGTGTTTCGATAACGGAAAGATCACGAACACCTAGCATCGACATATGTAATGTTCGAGGGATTGGCGTCGCTGTTAAAGTCAGTACATCAACTTGAGAGCGCAGTTGTTTTAGACGTTCCTTGTGCTTCACCCCAAACCGTTGTTCTTCGTCAATAACCAACAATCCTAGATCTGCAAATTGTAAATCTTGTGACAAGAGCCGATGAGTTCCAACAACGATATCGACCTGTCCTGTACGGATCTGTTCGATTGTTTCATTCTGCTGCTTCTTGGTACGGAAGCGGCTCAGCATCGCCACATTGACCGGAAAATTTTCGAAACGCTCAGTCATCGTATCAAAATGCTGCTGCGCCAAAATCGTCGTTGGCACAAGAAAGGCTACTTGTTTGTTTTCCTTGATTGCCTTAAAGGCAGCCCGTAATGCAACTTCAGTTTTACCGAAACCAACATCTCCGACTAGCAAGCGATCCATCGGCCGATTTTTTTCCATATCGTGTTTGATTTCAGCGGTACTCCGCAGCTGATCATCTGTCTCACTATAGGGAAAAGCATCTTCAAATTCTTTTTGATACTCATCATCAGGACCAAAAGCATATCCGCGTTCGGCTTCTCGTTTTGCGTACAGTTCGATCAGATCATCCGCGATGTCCTCGATTTTCTTCGAAACCTTGCTCTTGGTCTTGGTCCATTCGCTGCCACCTAATTTATTAATTTTCGGTGGTTTCGCTTCGGAAGAGACATACTTTTGGATCAAGTTCAATTGTGTGACTGGAATGAACAGCTTGTCATCTTTTTGGTACAAAATCGACATATAGTCTTGATGGACACCATCGATCTCGATTGTTTCCATGCCAATATATTTCCCAATCCCATGATTGGCATGCACCACATAATCGCCGGTTTTTAATTCATTATAACTTTTTAAACGTTCCGCATTTGAAATCGTTTGTCTGCGAGCACGTTTTTTTGTAACTTTTTGGAAAATTTCTCGTTCCGTCACAACCACTAATTTGTCTTGCGGCAATTCAAAGCCATTTGTTAGGTTCCCGGTAACAATTTGGGTTTGCCCTACCAGTAGTTGATCCGGCATTGTTTGAGCCGCTTTGATCTCAACATCGTGGAATTCCTGAGTAAGCTTTTCTTGTCGTTCTTGATCAGATACGAGGAACAAAACCGTTTGACCCTGTTTTTGCCAGCGATCGACTTCGGTTTTTAATAGAGGCATTTGACCGAAAAATTGCTGCATCGAACGGTATTGGAAATTATGGATCGCTTCAAAGCGCAAATTTCCCATCCCTTTTTGAAATAGCGAAAAGAAGCTGGTAACAAGTTTGCTTTTTTTGACCAGATCTTGAGCGTTTTGACCAAAACTTTGCTCAGAAAACACCCGCAATTCTTCGATTTTTTGTGTATGCCATTCGGCTTCTTCACGATCCATTTCCCGCTGTGTTTCCATCATGCGGGGATAATCATCAACGAATAGCAGTGCATCCTTGGCAAAATGATCTATCAATGAAATTTTTTCTTCATATAATAGATCTGTATAATACTTGGCCTGTTCTGTCGGGATACCATCCTCCCAAGAGGCAATCAATTGACCAAAATAGTCGTTCAGAAAGTTGTAGTCTTCTTTTTCTTTCGTAACTGCCAGCCGATTTTGCAGAAGCTGATTTACTTTCAACGCCCCTTGCTTCAAATCCTCTGCAGAAAAAACCAAGTCTGTGGTTGGAGTGATCCAGACCTCATTTAGATTTTCGACAGAGCGCTGTGTTTCTGGTTCGAAATAGCGTAAAGAGTCAATTTCTACATCAAACAACTCTACTCGAACCGGATACTCCGTCGTTAATGGATAAATATCAACGATGCTTCCTCGCATACTGAATTCACCAGGTTTACCCACAATCGTTTGTCGTTCATATCCCATCAAGACTAATCGTTGGGCTAAGTTCTCCAGATCAATTTCACTACCGATTTTCCAGTGTAACTGATTCGCCTGCCACGTTTCAGGTGTTGGCAAATATTTCCGTAACGCTGCCGCTGGAACGACGTATAATCCGTTCTCTCCTTGAGACAATGCTTGTAAAGTAGACACACGTTCTGCCCGTGCTTCTGGTGAAGCAAAGGCCATTTCAGCTGAAAGAACTTCATCTACCGGAAATAGATGGACATCCTCGATGATCTGCCGCAATTCTTCAGCCAATTGATTACTGTAGTAGAGGTTAGGTACAACTACCACAGTCTGCTTTTGGCTTGCCTGATGAGTTGCCGCCATCACCAACGCTTTTGCTGAACCGGATAGACCGATCAATAATTGCCGCTTCGCCTTTTTTTCTAAATTTGCCTGCCACTCTTTCACCAGTGGCAGTTGATTCATAAACTCAATCAAATCCATTTTTCTTGCTCCTTATTCATACTATGGTAAATACTTTTCCCTATTGAAAAAAATATTGCTAGTTTCTCGTCGTATATCGTTTCTTTAAACAGCGAAAGTATCAAAGGAACGATCATTCTTCATTTTTTCTTTTTAGCTAATTGAGACAAAACTGAACGACACTAGTTGAATCGATTCATTGTTTTCAGAAAATCGTTTCCTGTCACAAAGTCATTCACTGCTTCAGCCGCTCTTACAACACTGTCCGAAATTGTCGCTGTTTCCTCTTTGCTGAAAGTACTCAGAACATGATTCACGACTGTTTTTCCATTCGGACGACCGATCCCGATTTTGATCCGATTGAATTCTTGTGTACCGATATGAGAAATGATACTTTTCAACCCGTTGTGCCCCCCCGCACTGCCTTTTTGTCGTAAGCGTAATTTCCCAAGTTCCATGTCCAAGTCATCAGCGATCACAACCAATTCCTCTAAGTAAACACCAAAGTACGTCATCAATGGACCAACAGCTCGACCAGATTCATTCATAAAAGTCATGGGCTTTACCAACAGGATTTTCTCGCCGTCAATGAAATAATCTGCTACTTCTGCTTCGAAAGTATTCCTTTTGAATACTGCTCCATGCTCCTCCGCCAAACGATCAACCACCATAAAGCCGACATTGTGTTTTGTATTTTCATATTTCTTCCCTGGATTTCCCAGACCTACAATCATTTTCATACTTTTTTTCGCCTCGTTTTTAATTATCTATCGTTTCTCTTTCAACGAAAGTTCTTCGTTGTTCCTATGCATGACAAAATGCTGGATAGTCAAATGACTACCCAGTCCAAAATTTTCTTTATACAGTATAACACAAACTAACCTGTAGTGACCGTTTTCAGTGCTTTAAGTCTCTCATAAGTTTCTGTTATTTTTGAAAAAAGTTAATACTACCAGCTTCTTGAGCTATTCACACATGAAGCGTTTTCTTCTGAAACAGCTGAAATAACTGTATTATTAATGAGTAAAACACGTGACAAGTTTCATTAATTAGTGTTATCATTCCACTGGAAAACAAATATAAGAAGGGATTGGTACACATGACTGCAACAGCAGCTAGTAAAACCCATCAAAAAGTAATGTTAATCGGAGACGGCGCAGTAGGTTCAAGTTATGCCTTCGCTCTAGTCAATCAAAATATCGCTCAAGAAATCGGTATTATCGATATCGATACCAACCGCACACAAGGAGATGCGATCGACCTATCTCATGCATTAGCCTTCACATCACCTAAAAAAATCTATTCTGCCTCTTATGAAGACTGTCACGATGCTGACTTAGTTGTCATCACAGCCGGCGCTCCTCAAAAACCAGGCGAAACTCGTTTAGACCTAGTTGGTAAAAACTTACGCATCAACAAAAGTATCGTAGAACAAGTCGTTGCATCTGGCTTCGATGGTATTTTCTTAGTTGCCGCGAACCCTGTAGATATTTTAACTTACTCTACATGGAAATTCTCTGGCTTCCCTAAAGAACGCGTTATTGGTTCTGGTACTTCTTTAGATACAGCGCGCTTCCGTCAAGCAATCGCTGAATTAGTTGACGTAGATGCACGTAACGTTCATGCCTATATCTTAGGTGAACATGGTGACTCAGAATTCCCAGTTTGGTCACACGCTAACGTTGCCGGCCTACAAATTTATGAATGGGTTAAAGATAACCCAGAAGTTGATGAAGAAGCTTTAGTAAACTTATTCTTCGGTGTACGTGACGCTGCTTACGAAATTATCGAGAAAAAAGGTGCTACTTTCTATGGTATCGCCGTTGCCCTAGCTCGTATCACTCGTGCGATCCTAAATGATGAAAGTGCCGTATTCCCATTATCAGTTTACTTAGAAGGTCAATATGGACAAAATGATATTTACATTGGTGCGCCAGCCGTTATCAATGCTAAAGGAATCCAAAATATCATTGAAATCCCATTAAGTGATGCTGAAAAAGATCGTATGGATGCTTCTGCTTCACAACTTAAAGAAGTTATGGACAAAGCTTTTGCTGATCTTGAAGCTGAAGGAAAATAAAAAAATTCAAAACCGCAGAGAATATTATTATTCTTTGCGGTTTTTTTAATATTTGCTAACAATTGAAAACATATCGTTCGTATTTCAAGCATTCTGTGGTATATTTATACTCGGTATATCATTTAAAATCAGCGGCTATTATATAGATGAAAATGGTTGGATAATTGATAAAAACCAAATACATAAAAGCAATGAGGAGTTATTTCGATGACAAGAAATGAAAGAAGAAATTCTCGTAGCCGATCACGAATCGGGGTGATTGTTGTTTTAGGTTTATTGGTAGTTTTAGTTGGCGGCTATGCCGTTCGCAGTACATATTACGCCCAAAGGTTCCTGCCTAACACAGTAGTCAACGGGGTAAAAATCAGTAATTTGACGGTGAGCGAAGCAAATCGAAAAATTACACGCGAGTTGACCGACTCGCCTTTCCTAATCAAGATCGATGATAAGAACTGGAAAGAGATCAATCGCAAAGATTTAGGTTGGCAGAATGATTATTTATCTGGACTAAAAGAAATGCAACAAAAACAAAATCCTTTTAGCTGGGGAATGCAGTTAGTCTCAGCAGCAGATACAAAAGATGTTGATGGCAATACGTTAGATGAAAGTAAACTAAATGCTGTCGGTGAGGCTGTAAGAGCAGAACTGACACAAACAAATACGAATCGGACAGCGACAGAAAATGCCAAAGTCACTCGAACCAATGACGGCTTTGAGATTACTCCTGAAAAACAAGGAAATACTATTGATGTCGATGCTGCTGTTACAGCTTTTAAAGATGCAGCAAAAAATGGCAAACATACGATTGATTTTAACAGCTACCTTTCCAAACCAACGATCACTAAAGACGATGCTGATTTGAAAAAGACGATGGATAAGATGAATGCTGTCGCAAAAATCAAAGCAAACTACAGCATCAATGGAGAAAACTTCCAAATTCCAACAGCCGATATCAACAGCTGGTTGATCGATGATAATGGAAAGATGTCTCTAGACCAGGAAAAAGTAACAGCTTACGTGACTAGTCTAGGTGAAAAATACAACACTAGCTCTAAACCGACGGAATTCAACAGTACCCGTCGCGGAAAAGTTTCTGTTCCATCCGGTACCTATAGCTGGACGATCAATACTTCTGCAGAAGTTGAAGCATTAATGAAACAAATCTTAGAAGGCAAAGACTTTACTCGTTCACCAGTTGTTACCGGCGCTACGACAGCAGACAAGCCTTTAGTAGATAAAACATATATTGAAGTAGACTTGCAAAATCAACATATGTGGTATTACAAAGACGGTAAGGTTGCTTTAGAAACAGATATCGTCAGTGGTAAACCAAGCTCTCCAACTCCAACTGGTGTTGATTACGTTTGGTCAAAAGAAACCAACAAGACCTTAAGAGGGAAAAACGATGATGGCTCTGATTATGCAAGCCCAGTGAAATATTGGATGCCGATTGATTGGACCGGCGTCGGCCTTCACGATTCTGATTGGCAGCCTGAATACGGCGGTGAGCTTTGGAAAACACGCGGGTCCCACGGTTGTGTAAATACACCACCAGGTGTCATGGCTCAATTATTCGATATGGTTGAAGTTGGTACACCAGTACTAGTCTTTTAACTAAATAAAAACCAGCGAAAGTTTCGCTGGTTTTT
>NZ_JCAFYN010000061.1:0-19120 GCF_059374735.1 Enterococcus sp. GPZ-007
TATAGTTTGAGATGTACGGCTGTAACGCTAGATGAGGCTTGATGTACAGACAGTCCTCATTCCCAAAAATGATCCGCTGCCGATTTCGATAAGCTGGAATTCCCCTGCGATTAATCATGACCTCACCCCCATTTGTTAACCTCATCATAGCAAGCTTCTTTTTGATTTGTCTATTCTTTTTAAAACAAAAAAATGCCGCAGATTCTGCGACATTTTTTCGGATTTATCAGTAGTGTTTTTCTTATTTCACACCATAAAAGGCAATACCCTCTTTGTGCCAACCTACCTTAGCAAGTTGGTCCCATTCTTTTTTTGATGTTGTAAAGATATGCGGGCTTGCTCCTTTCGCTTTTGGATTAAATGCTCGATAGATTGGTACACTTTTTTCTTTGCTTGAATAGAATGCAACACCTTCTTTATGCCAACCAGCCGAGGCTACTTTATTGTATTCTCTAACATTCGTAGTGTAGAAGTGTTCACCACTACGAGGGTTGTATAAACGGTATACTGGTATCCCCGAAGAAGCTGGTTTCCAAGCAATTGCTTCTTTACGCCAACCTGCTTTGAGTACTTTTGTAAATTCAGTTTTATTTGTTGTATATAAGTAACCTTTTGATTTTGGATTATATAACCGGTATAAAACTACACCTTTGTCAGCTTTATGTTTCGCCACTGTATGTTTATCTGCTACATGCTTATTCCCTACCTTTTTAACTGCTGCATCACGCTTCAAATTAACCGTCACATTCTTTTGACCAACAACTTGAGAAGTATCCGCTTTACCATCTTTAGCGGCGTAAACCTTCACTGTCGCTTTGTAAGAGTCAGCTTTGCCATCCTTCAATTCTTTCAATAAAGCGGCATCGCTTTTTCCTGCGGCATTGCCAACTAGATCAACTTCATAGAAGTATTGATCATTTTGTAATCCTTCAACTGGTAACAAAGCGGCATTTTTCTTGCTACCATTGTCTGACCAAGGCGCTTTGTCAGAAGCGTTCAATAGCAAGCGAGTTAACATACCGTCCCCACCAAAGGCTTCGAATGGAATCACTTGGTTCACTCCTGCTGTAAATGGACCTGGATAAACGGCAGCCTTCAAGTAATTTGCTGGAACAGTAATACTATCTTTGATATTCGCATTTAGATTCGTTTGAACAGTTGATGCTAAATTGATTGTCACTGCTTTTTGTCCAACGACTTTAGAAGTATCGGCTTTGCCATCTTTCGCAGCATAAATTTTCACTGTTGCATTGTATTTTGTTGCGGTTGAAGCCTTCAATCCATCTAATAATGTTGCATCCTGTTTGCCGGCTGCATTGCCATCAAGATCGACTTCATAGAAATATTGACCATTTTGTAATCCTTCAACTGGTGATAAGGCGGCGTTTTTCTTGCTGCCGTTGTCTGACCATCGTGCACCATCAGATGAGTTCAATAGCAAGCGAGTTAACATGCCATCCCCACCAAAGGCTTCAAACGGGATCACTTGGTTCACTCCTGCTGTGAATGGGCCAGGTGAAACAGCGTTAAGTAGATAGTTTTGTGGAACAGTAATACTATCTTTGATATTTGCAGTCAGATCTTTTTGAACAGCGGGTGTAAAGTTGACTTTAACACTCTTTTCAGCGACTGTTTTTGACGTATAGGCTTTGCCATCTTTGGCAGCGTAGACTTTAACCGTTGCATTGTAAGCTGTTGTTTTTCCACTTTGCAGATCACTCAATAATGCAGCGTCTTGTTTACCAGCTGCATCACCATCAAGATCGACTTCATAGAAATACTGGCCATTTTGCAATCCTTCAATTGGCGGCAATGTTGCGTTCATTTTACTACCGTTATCTGACCATGGGGCACCATCAGAAGCGTTTAATAGTAAACGGGTCAACATGCCGTCCCCACCAAAGGCTTCAAACGGGATCACTTGGTTCACTCCTGCTGTGAATGGACCAGGGTATTTCGCATTTGCCAAATAGTTTTGCGGAACAGTGATGCTGTCTTTGATATTTGCTGAAACAGCCTTTTGAATATCAGAGGCAAAATTGATTTTTACATTCTTTTGGGCAACTGCTTTAGATGTATCAGCCTTGCCATCTTTTGCCGCATAGATTTTCACTGTTGCGTTATAGCTTGTAGCTTGGCTACTTTGTAGGTCACCTAATAATGCAGCATCTTGTTTTCCTGTGGCATTGCCGTCTAAATCAACTTCATAGAAGTATTGACCATTTTGTAATCCTTCAACTGGCGGCAATGTTGCGTTTATTTTACTACCGTTGTCTGACCAAGGGGCGCTATCAGAAGAGTTCAACAGCAACCGGGTCAACATGCCGTCCCCACCGAAGGCTTCAAACGGGATCACTTGGTTCACACCAGCTGTGAATGGACCAGGATATTTCGCATTCGCCAAGTAGCTTTGCGGAACGGTGACACTGTCTTTGATGTTGCTAGTTAAATTTTGTTGGTCATTCATCGTACTCGTGACCGCTGCATTATTCGCTGGTGTAGTTTGAGCCGCGACATTCACTGCTTGAGCACCTAATGCAAATAGGCTGCTAACACCCAAAGCAACGATCGGGGTAGTTACTTTTCTTTTGGCTCTTTTAAATTTTTTGATTGCTTCTTGTTTTTTCTTTGACATCTTGATCACTCCATCTTAGTAAATTCCTCTAGTCGATTTTTACCTGCAAGCGACACATTCGACATGGTGGACTTTTATCGATTGAAGAACTACCTGTGATCAAAAGGATTTTTATCTTTTCACTTTTCATAACGACAATCTCCTTTTCACTTGTTTCCCTTTGCTGGCTAAAATATAGGACTTTTACAGTCCATAAGCAATCCGTTTGCTTACTCCTTCAATTCTTAAATCTTTCATTTTATTAGAAAAAAAAGCATGATCTCCCACGGAACACTCCATTTAAGAAAATCAGAAAATCAGCATTTTGGTCAGATAAACGAGAAATAAAAACGAAAAGAGAATTGGTGCATTGTGTTTGGAAAGAAGAAAAGAATCTCGCTTAAGGTCTATTTAGCTTCTAGTTAAGAGTCAGTTAAGAAATACATTTTGCTATCACTGACATACGTTTAATTCTAGTGATGTCTATAAAAGAAACTTGAGCGTTCAGTTCTGTGGAAATCAGGACTAAACGCTCAAGTTAGAGGAATTATTTATTTAAGTAAATCAACGCATTGTCGATCAAATGTTGAACTGTTTCTTTCGGCATTACCGACATGATATCCGTGATTTGAGGAGCAGATTTACTGTCGGTGAAGACGACATTCAATGGCATGTACAGCTTGCGTCCTTTTTGTTCAGTTTCTTTTTGAACGGCTGAAAGAATCGCTGGATAGTCCACTGGTTCTACTGCATCTTTCACTTTTGGTGACATCGCGGTTAAAATTTGTTTGACGCCTTCGCTATCAAATTCTGCCAAGTCGGCATAAGTGAAGGTCACTTGGTTGGCATTTTTGATAAACAAGATTTTTTCCATGAATGTCATTAAGGTTTTCGCTTCCGTATGATAGATGTCCACGACCTTTTTGACGAAATCAAGATCCTTATCAATGTTGATCGCTTTTAGTTGTTCTGCTACATCGGTTTCGGCAGCATCAACTAGCAGCATAATCCGTCTAGTCAATTCGTCGACAGAAGTTTTCTTGATATATTCCGCATTGGTCCAGTCGAGTTTCTTTTGGTCAAAGTAAGCAGGCGATGCAGACATCCGGTTGATGTCATACGCTTCGATCAATTCTTCTCGCGTGAACAATTCCTTTTCTCCGACTGGTGACCAGCCAAGGAAAGCGATAAAATTCAGCAACGCTTCATTCAAATAACCATATTTGCGATATTGGCTGATGAATTGCAGCGTATTTTTATCCCGTTTGCTCAATTTTTTATGAGTATCCAAGCTATAGATCAGTGTGATATGACCGAATAGCGGTTGTGGGATACCTAGCGCTTCGTATACAGCGATTTGTTTAGGCGTATTGGCAATATGGTCATCGCCACGCAATACGTGAGTCATCTTCATTAGATAATCATCAATAACTACCGCAAAGTTGTAAGTCGCCATGCCGTTGCTCTTTTCAATGATGAAATCTCCGCCGATGTTATCAGAATTGAACTCTACTCGGCCTTTAATCATATCATCCCAGCCGTAAACATGGTCGGCGGGTAAATGCAGACGAACAGTTGGCTTGCGTCCTTCTGCTTCGGCTTGTTTGATTTGTTCTTCTGATGCACCATACCAGCGGCCGTCATAATGAGGCGCGATTTTGGCTTCGATTTGTTGATCATGTAGTTCTTTTAATTCTTCTTCGGTGGCATAGTCTTTATAGGCTAAACCAGCGTCTAATAATTGTTGTACGTATTTGTGATACAAGTTCACACGATCTTTTTGATGGTAAGGGGCAAATTCGACTTTCGGTTTATCCGGACCTTCATCCCAGTCGATACCTAACCAATGAAGATTTTCCATCTGACTTTCTTCTCCATGTTCCACATTTCGTTTCAAGTCAGTATCTTCGATTCGTAAGACCCAAGTGCCTTTATAATGTTTGGCAAACAAATAGTTGAATAACGCGGATTGCGCATTCCCTAAATGCAAAAAACCTGTTGGACTTGGTGCGTATCGAACTCGTACGTCGCCGGTAACTTCTACTTTATCTTTTTTCAATTTGATTCCCTCCAGTTTAAAAGCCCTAATAAATGACTTACTTTATCAGGGCTTTAATAACAGATGCTATTATATGTTAAGATGCGTGATGAATCAAATGATTACGATTTAGATCGTCAATTGCCCGAGTCAAATCTTCAATAAAATCATCACAAATGGCCATTGTCATGGATGGGCGAACAACGATTCGACTAATTGTGACATCTTCCAAACTTACAGGAAGTGGGTAAGCAGGCACTTGCCAGCCGTATTCCTTCAACTTGTCTTCTAAGTCATAAAGATTCCAAGTTAATTCCACATTGTCTGCAATTTTCCAGCAGTTGATAGGTAATTGTGAACCATCATTGATGATTTCGAAAATACCTAGGTCCTTCAATTCTTGATTGATTCGTTGTGATACGCTGCGAACATTGTTCATGATGGCAGTGAAGCCTTCACGACCAAAGCGAATCATGTTGTAGTATTGGGCAACGATGTGTGCTCCGCTATGTGAGAAGTTGATAGCGATAGAATCTACGCTGCTGCCAAGGTAAGGAACTGAGAAACGCATTTCTGCTGGTAAATAGTCTTCCGTATTTTCGCGCCAAACAATCCAGCCAATACCAGGATAGACCATCCCGTATTTATGCCCTGAAACATTGATTGATGCTACATTTTTTAAACGGAAGTCCCATGGTTTGAAACCATCAACAAATGGTGCAAAGAAGCCGCCAAATGCTGCGTCGACATGGATCTTAATTGGTAATTTTGCTGTTTTGTTGTATTCAGAAACAAGTTCATCTAGTCTTTGAATATCATCAACGCGGCCGGTGTAAGTAATCCCTTGGATACCTACGATACCAATGGTGTTTTCGTCAACATAATCCATGACGGTGTCAGTGTTTAATGACATATGGTTTTCATCCATTGGAACTTCCCGCATCTCGACATTCCAGTACGTACAGAATTTTTCCCATACAACTTGGAACGCTGAGTTGATAACTAGGTTAGGTTTGTGTTCATGTAAGTTGTCGATATCTAAGCCGGCTGCTTTTGCACGATGTTTCCAGCTGTGCAATAGTGCAAGTCCGCCTAGCATACAACCTTCTGAAGAACCTACTGTTGAAGTTCCGATGAAGTCTTGAAATAATTTTTTACCTTCACCGATATTCCACATATGAGCAACCATACTGATGGTATAGTTTTCCATTGCGGTGGTTTTTGGATATTCTGATTTGTCAATCGCATTCGTTTCAAGTGAACCAAGCATCAAGCGATCCGCTTGTGGTTCCATTTGAGTGGTACAAAATGTTGCCAAATTTTGATCCGCCTTGGCTTCATTCAACCGAATATGATTGACGAGCGTCTCGGCTGTGTCAGGGTTCATACCCTCATCAGGTAATACTTCTTTAGGCATGCTGCGAGCAGCTTCTTTGCTTCCTAAAAATGAACTTTCTAAATAATCTGTTTGCATTTAAAAGATCTCCTAATTGTTTATATTTTAATGTGCTTGGTGGTGCAAGTCATTTCCTGTTTTATCATGATGATGTAATGTCCAATTTCCGTGGAACAGATACATGATAAATGGAATGAAGAAAACGACAATAAATGCTGATAACAGCAAAGTTAGATACGTATGTTTTTGTTGCATAGTGTAAGCAGCTGGCGGGAAGAATGTTACGACAAATCCGAAAGCTGATAATACTAGACCTAGAATACCCATGATGACACGCATTACTTTCGATTTCGCTGCTCGGAACGTCCGATTCAAATCGTCGTGTTTGAACACTAAAACCAAATAAGTAACGAACATCAGCATATACATTAAGGTATACAGAGCAACGGTCAAACTCATTGCTGTTTGGAATGAAAGATTTGATTTATCACCGCCGGCACCAAAGGTCAACAGTGCAGCCATGATTGAAACGATCACACCTTGCAAAATCATAACGTTGGTTTCAACGCCATATGCATTGGTTTTGGCAAAACGTTCAGGCAAATAGCCTTCCTTAGCTGCTTCATACATCCCAGCATTTGGTCCAACGACCCAGCTGCTGATTTCGCCGATGATTCCGATCGCAAGCAACAAACCAATTAAACGTTCAATAAATACCACATTGATCCATGGAAATTGTTGAACCAAAGCGCCGTAAGCATAAACGATACCCGTACTTAATTGAATCTTCGCGTTTGGAATCGTTGCACCAATCGAAATGGTTCCGATAATATCAGAAGCAATCGCACAAATCGCTAAAGCCATCATAACTTTAGGATAAACAGATGGTTTCTTTAAGTCTTTTACGTGAGTAGCTGATCCTTCAGCACCCGCAAAGGCTAAGATAAATGGAACAAATCCGACTAACACACTGCCGCTCCAGCTTTTTGGCAAGATCGTATGTGGGTTGATATGGATCAACATTGGATTCCCTTTAACCAAGTACGTAACAGTTAAGAACAATAGTAGAAAGACTGGAATAATAACACCGATCGTAAAGCTCCATTGAGCGATCTTCCCTGTGATCTTTGTTCCTCGTTGTTGTGCGAAGATCAAGCCCCACAAGATCACCATCATAATGATGAATTTGAACAATGGATTGGTATTGATAACCGGAACATTGAAAGTGATCGATAAACAGCCAATGATGAAATACATCATGGTACACATACCAACCGTAATATGAATCCATTGATAAAACAGAGCGGACCATCCTAGACGTTCGCCTAACATGTGACGACCCCAAGTGAAGATTCCACCTTTACTCCAACCATCGACTGATGCCATTTCACCCGCTGAACGAGTAACGGGAATGAACCATAGAATACCTGCTAAAAATAGGAAGAACAAAGCTGTTGGTCCTTGTTTAGCAAAGGCCGCAAAACCGTACACAGTCATGACCATTGAAGTAGTCATTGAGAATAATTGAACACCCGTAAGCTGGTTGTGATCGCTTAAAGAAGTGTTCTCCTCTTCGTTATTCATTTGTGACACATCCTTTAAATTCATTGCAATCGAAGTGCGCACTTCCGAACTACAGCCATCATATTAGTCCTTAAAAAATCAAAGTCAAACGACTGCTAATCCCTCTATTAGAAGGTTTATTAAAAATAATTCTGACATCAAAATGGCAGAAACCCTTTAATAATCATCACTTCAACTTTTATTCAGACTTATGATAAAAACGCTTTTTAAGAAAAAACGAGAAAGGTTTAAATTGTGCAGAAAATCACGGCAAACTTTTGGAATATCCAAGGCTTATTTAAATCAAATGATAGTAATTCAAAGAAAAGGAGAAAGCTCGCAGATATCTTTAAATCAACTTTCACACAGTGCTTATCCCTTCTTTAATGATGATGACTTATACTGGTGAACTTGAAGGAGTGTTAATTCATGAGCATTGATCTATTATTAGATTTTGAGAGTCAGGCGCTTTTTGCCATCTTTACTTATTTAAAAGAGCATCCTGGCTTTCATGATATCAATGAAATTTCAGAACAAATCGGCTTTGAGAAACGAACAACCAGCAAATACCTGGAGCGTTTAGCTGCGCTTTCCGATGAAGTAAAGGAACAAGTCGGAACCTCCCCGCTCACTACCACTGAACGAAACTATCAAATCATCCAAACAAATTATGCACAAAATAAGGAACTTTGCTTAGCTATCTACCATATCTCCATCAAGATCGACTTGCTGGAGGGCCTGCTATTAAATAAAGAAAATACGATGGATTCGTTGACGGATAAATATAACTTGAGTTATTCCACCTTAAAGAAGGACGTTTACGAAGTACGGGATTTCCTCAAAGAAGCCAATATCGATCTTCATATCAGAAATGGAGAGTTGGTCTTATCGGGGTTAGAGCCAACGATCCGGCTGTTCTTCTTAAGTTTCTTTTGGCAGCTGTATGGCGGCTATGGACACCCATTCAATATTGAAAACTCGACTGAGAAGAATTTTATTTTTGAGAAGCTGAGTTTTTTGCTTTCAGATCAAATCGATCCCATCACCAAGATCCAATATGATTATTTAGTAGATATCACATTGATCCGCTATTTATCTGGACATAAGATCGAGAACAATGAATTGCCGGTCGAATCGATCTTGATTGGCAATAAATTTGTGCAGCATTTTCACTTTATCACGGAAGAAAATGTCTCGGCATACGCGAATTTCAAAGACGAACTCTATTTCATGCTATTATTCCTGCAATCAAAAATGGTCTTTTATCGCAATACCAATTTCTTCCATGAACTAAAGAAATACCATAAAGAGATCGACTCGAATATTTATCAAGCCAATCAATTTTTCATCCAAAATATCGGCATGCTCTTCAATCAATTTCAGTTTGACTATGATGAATTGGAAAAAGAACTCTATGTCATTCACACGCGCTTATTGTTCAAAAGCTTCTATAACTATGTACCGATCGGTGAGCACCACAATCTTTATCCTGAAGATATGGCGATCGTTCAGGAGAACCTGCGCGTCCGTTTTGAAACGATTTGCCTGCGCAACAGCTTGATCTATTCACAGCTGGATTACGCGATCTTTCTTTATGCAGCTCTAAGCCTAGCCAACGAATTTATGACCGAATACGAATTATCAATTTTTATTGACGATTCAAAAGGCGAGTTCAATTCCATTTGGCTGAAAAAATTCTTTATGAAGAGCACCAGAGGGCTGGTCAAACTAAACTTCGTCGATCCGAATCGCTTTTTATTAGCAGATGAATCCGTCGATTTAATTATCAGCACTAATAAATTTTTCCCGATCGAAAACAGCCAAAACAAGCCGATTCTATTTTTAGAATGCAAAGACAAATACGAAGATTTGAAAAATGTTCAATCCATGGTCCGTAAAATCATGATGGAAAAAAATAAGCTGCAGCAAGCAAACTAAAATTGTGCACACTTTTTGAACATGATTTTAACTTTTCAACCATTTCGAGTAAAGATGCTCCAAAAGAACCACTCATTTCACAGACTGCTTTAAAACAAAAAAATAATTCTATGTTATACTGACCCCGTTAGTTTCTCTTTCCAAAACCAAACTAACGAACAAAGACGATCGACCGACATATTCGATCGTCTTTATTTTGTCAGTTTTTCTTCACGCTTTAGCGTGGCTAGAAAAATGATAGGCGTACGAAAATAAAAAGAATTTTTACGTTAGAAAAATTCTCTCCTTGTTTATGAGCTAGCTGCGAGTTCTACTTCCTGCTCTTAGCTGGTTAGTAAAATCGTATGCGTGACGACGATATGCATTTTTCGTGGGTTTCGAAAAATGTCCCCTTATTTTGGAGTTAGCTGTCAGTTGCCAGTTCTGCTTTTCGCAGAATTAACTATTCGAAATTCTTTTATTTTGTAAAAGCTATCATATCAATCGAGCTGTTTAGCAGAATGATATGTCGACGGAAACAAGCATAAATTTGGTCAAAAATTTATATCCTTTCGTCCTTTGAGTCGACTGCAAACTTTATATGTAGCGTTATCAAAAAGCCCTTTAGACTATTCTCTAAAAGACCTAGTACTGCTTCTAAATAAATCAGTGTGTCAAAATCCACATGCTAAATAATTAAGCTTCATGAGTGTTTTTCACCCGCTCACTCTTTCCATTTCGTAATTGATCCAATAAGGCATCAGAAAAGCCTAAAAATAATTCAACCGGAACCAAAGCCAAACCAAAGGATTCCGGCGATTCATCTCCCAACAAAACAAAGTTATCGCCTTTGTTGATGTCAAAAATATTCCGAGCATCTTTTGGAATTACAATCTGTCCTCGTTCCTGCACCTTTACGATGCCAAACATGTGCTTACCCTTGGGCGGAATTTTCGAGCCGATCGCCGTTTCATTAAAACTTACGAGATCGTTAACCGTTACATCATACAGATCAGCGAACGCTAAAGTGTTGACCAAATCTGGGATTGCTTCCCCTGTTTCCCATTCTGACACAGTCTGACGGGTGACTCCTAGTTTCTCGGCGATTTCTTCTAAGGAAAATTGATACTGCTTACGTAAAAAACACAAATTTTTACTGATCGTCAGTTCCTTCGGCTTTTTCATATTATTCCTACCTCCTTTACTTAAAGTCTAGCAGGAATCTCCCTCTGAACAACCAAGCAGCGTAGACAAGAAATGTTTGTTTCAGTTACGAAAATTCACACTGAGCAAAAAATTATCTGGATACAAGGAAGTCATAAAGATTCAAAAAACTATCGAGTTTCTTCTAA
The DNA here is from genome assembly GCF_059374735.1 of Enterococcus sp. GPZ-007. Taxonomy (NCBI): domain Bacteria; kingdom Bacillati; phylum Bacillota; class Bacilli; order Lactobacillales; family Enterococcaceae; genus Enterococcus; species Enterococcus sp. GPZ-007. Next base: position 10,881 of record NZ_JCAFYN010000061.1, read on the forward strand.
ATAGCAAGTCACACTATTTCAGAGCAACCGATGTAGGAAGAAAAAACGTCAGTTATGGCGAACAATTATTTGATCATGGCAGTACCGCTTGAAAAATCATGTGTGCAGCAAAAAGCTGTGTATAATAGCCGTTCCAATTTGAGGACTATAAAAAAAGGGGGCATTCCCTATTGAGAATGCACTCCTTAACCTGCTCTAGTTATATTTTTTATCCATCTTTTCAGCTTCGCTTCTTATCTGCCTTTTTCAAGGCATTTAAATATTGCTTTTTCACGCCATTCTCTTCTTCCTGATCGCTTAACTTCTTCAACATATCATAAAGAGAAGAGTTCACATAATTAGGAAGCAACAAAATTCGACTTAAGGCATAAGCACTTCCCCAGCGAACAACCGTCCCGGGATTCGTAGTATTTTGGATTAACAATACTATACTTTCTTCTAAATTATCTGGATAAGCAACTGCCACATTGCCAATAATTCTTGAAGTCTCTCTCTTTATTGGATTAGATTCATTTGAAAGATAAGCGTTCATAAAATCTACAATAGTTGAATCAAATCGCCTCGGATTCTCCTTGGTCATTGCCTCTACCGCTTCAAAGAGTATCACCTGCTTCTTACTATCCAAATCAACACTCTCTGCCGCTAAGTCCTTTACATTTAATTCATTCGTCGTTATCAGTTCAATAATGGCTTTTCTTTTCTCAATACCCTTCATTTCCTTGTTCTCTAAAACCGGCTTCAACAATAGCTTTCCCTCCAATTTGAACTTAATCACTTTCACCTAATGAAAAAAATTGAACCCATTGAGTAAGCCAACTCATTTCTCTTGAGGTGGCAATTTGTTCCATACTTCTTCCAAACTAATAAAAAAGATTACTTCGAAATAGTTGCTTTTACTCCATTATTTTACTGGTTCCAAAGTAAAATTAAAAGGGGAAGAAGACGGCAGTGTCAGTCTTCTTCCCCTTTGATTTGTTTTTTTGCTTGCCTATGCATAATCCTGAATAATTTGAACCAAAGCCTCCGTGGCTCCTGTCCCGCTTTTTTCATCGTAATACTGGGTGAAGCGTTCGTCAGCCAGATACATCTCTGCCAATCCTTTATGCGCTTCACCGGAGTATTTTCCCCAGCTGAAGCTTATCCAGTCTTTATGGAGACGATAGATTTTTTCTGCCAATTCTGGATTTTCGTCAGTTACGTATTGCCGCAATTTTTCAATTAGTTCAGCTTCGGTTTCCTGCATCTTTTGATAATCGGCTTCACTCATGTTCTGCCATTTTTTATTCGATGCTTCGACTGTTTCTTCACCATATTTTTCACGGATTTCTTGGCCATAATTCGCTTCATTTTCCGCAAGTTTTTCTTGTTTGAAGGCTTCAAATTTTTCTTTATTTGTCATTTTCAGTTCCCCTTTATAGTAACTCAAGGTCTTTTCGACAGTCTCCAACAGCTTATCCAATTCTTCGCGCTTTTGCTCCAACTGGATTTTTTGCTGAATCAATGTGTCCTCGATTTTTTCGTCAGGGCGGTCAATTAGTTCTTTGATCGTTTTCAATGGGATTCCCATTGAGCGATACAAAAGAATCTGCTGCAGCCGATCAATTTCCTTTTCAGTATACATACGATAGCCTGCCTCACTTAGAAAAGCCGGCTTCAATAATGAGCGCTCATCATAAAACCGCAGCGTCCGTGCACTGACGCCAGAGATTTCCGCCATTTGTTTAACTGTATAACTCATCCTGCACCTCCTGACTAAAACCATCTTACACCTTGACGTAACGGAAAGGTCAAGGATTTCTTTCAACTTAATTTTGTATACAAAAAAACTCTCGGAATAAAATCCAAGAGTTTTTTGACCAGTATCAAAAATTTGATAGAAAGGTTCTTCGTCCACTAAGCTACTTTCCGACACCCTGAAATCCGACAGGTGACTTACGTCTTTGTGCCTCTGGTATCGAAGGATCAATGTTTCAGATCCACTCGACTCGTCGCATGGGACATACTATAGCACATCGGCTGGATCATTGCCATCATTTTTGATAGTTCTTATAAATCGTTTCGGTAATCTCCACGGTTTTCAACGTCAATTCTTTGGTTACGACTGGACTTTCCAACAGCCCTTGCTCCAAGCATTCATTCACATGATCCACTTCAAAGACAAACTCACTATTTTGCGTACTATGGAGCGTTTCTATTTTTCCATCTAGATAGTGAACCTCAGCAGTATCTGTCTTCCAAAAATCAGGGACGACGATCTTACCTTTCTCTCCATAAATGATCATCCGTTTTGATAAATCCAGATCAACGGTCAAAAAGATCGTGCCGATCACGCCATTGGGAAAGTTCAACGTTGCTTGTGCCTGAGCATCCGATTGGCCTTCGGGAAAGGTCAATGTTCCTTTGAACTCATCAGGCGAAGCTGCTAACAAATGCTGCATGTATTCTAACGGATACGTTCCCGCTCCGCGAAAAACACCGCCACCCGCACTTAGATCCCGAAACCATGAAATATGATCAATGTTGGGATAAGCAGTCACTGAGTCCAACCAGCGGACAGCTCCTATCTTTCCTTCCCCGATCACCTGCTGAATCTGTTTAGTGATCGGCAAGAACAGAGCCTTTTGTGCTTCCATCAAGAACAGATTGCGTTCCTTGGCTAGCGTAAATAACTCTTCTGCTTGAGCAAGTGTCATGGTAAATGGCTTCTCTAATAAAACGTGCTTATTATGAAGCAAGGCCAACTTAGCCGCATCATAGTGAGCTTTGTTGTAAACCGCTACATAGACAATATCGACTTCCTCACTTTGGCACAGTTCTTCGTAGCTGCCAAAAGCATTAGGAATATTCAGTTCCCGTGCCATCTTTTGTGCTTTTTCAATCCCGCGAGAAGCGATCGCAATCACAACGCCATCCTGACTTTCCTTTACTCCCGCTACAAAACGCGGAACCACCTGTGCTGTACTTAAAATGCCGTAACGTATCATTTTATTTCCCCCTAATGAACATAAAAGAACTGATTTGAATAAACCAGTTCTTTTCCTTTACTATTATCATTTATTCTAGAGCCCTGCAAATGTTTTGTTCAAGACAAACAAACAAAAGTAGCCGTAGGAACCGACAGACCATATCTTAAAAATCAACACAATTTTCAAATACTCCCGAAAAGAGAGATCAGTCATCCCTGCCACTAAACAAGTTAAATCATCCGGCAAGAACGGAAAGATGAAACAGACGATTAGTAGCTTCTTAATATCCTGCGTATGATCCTGCAGTGTCGTTTCAAATTTATCAAAATTCTTCTCAGATAAGACCAGTCGGGCAAACTTTGGACCGAAGCGCCTTACCAGCAGGAATAATCCAACTTCACCGATCACCAGACCGATGTAACTATAGATGATCCCAGGGATATTGCCAAACATCAGCATCCCCACGATCGTCGCAAAACCACCAGGCAAGAATGGAACAATCGGCTGGATTGCCTGCACGACGATGAAAGCCACGATCGCAAAATTACCGAAATTCTTAATAAAATGCTGCAAATCCGCTACCGAGCTGAACATGCCGGAGCGTCTAGTATAGATCAATATAAGAATAAACGCGGCTAAGCCAACGACAGGTGCAATTTGAATTACTTTTTGCTGCCAAGGTGCGCGCTGTCTCGTTTTTTGTGCCATCCTTCCCCTCCTTTGCAGTTTCCGATCGCTCAGATTATTATTGATAAAATTCGCCGATCTGATCGACATACGGGAGTGATTCCTTTAATGGGTAAACAACAAAATCATGCATCATGCCTTCCACGACCTCCAAACGCATCGTAGTTCCTTTACTGCGTCTGATTCGATCTCTAAGACGTAAAACATCTGGATATAATATTTCATCGGTCCCTGCTACTACTAACAGTCGACCAAGATCATCAAAGCTGCCATAGATCGGCGAAACCATGGGATCAGTCAACGGTAATTTCCCCGCATAGTTTTCCCCAGCTTCCGCCAATAAATCCTTTTCCAATAATACATCTTTTTCTTGAAGCTCCTGTGAACGTGGGTCACTTAATGAAGCGTCCAACCACGGGGAGGCCAACGCGATTTTTTTCGGACGTTTAGGCAGATCAATATTACGTAAATGCTGCGCCAAACTCATCGCTAACCCGCCTCCTGCTGAATCACCAAATAAAAAGAAACAGTCATCGGGATACAGATATGTCAATTGACGAAAAGCCTTTTCTGTTAAAGGTACCGTCTTTTCGGCCGTATTTTCCGGCGCCAATGGATAATCGAAATAACTTACTTTTAAATTATAGCGTTTAACGAAACGCTCTTGGATCTCCTTGTGAAAGGGCGATGCTTCTAACGCATACCCGCCGCCATGCAAATAGAACACATGCCGCTTCGTAGGATGACCAGGAAATAACGTAATCAATTGATGTCCATCGATCTCCGTGATCTTTTGCGGGATATCCGTTTGCGAAAGCTGACGGCTGATCAAACGCCGACGCTTCGGCGGATCGACCATCGTCGCCCCCACCAGTTTTTTCATATTGATTACTTTAAACACATTCTTTACAAATTTTGCTGAATAGCGCATCGCTGTATCCTCCAAATAATTCCCACATAATCGCATAGAATCCGACTTTTCATGCTACAATAGACAAGGTGGACTATTGCAGTCTGCTTCTTAAGCATAACGGAATCTGAAGGAGGTGTCCACAATCACAAAACCAAATCGCGAGTACCTTTTTGATAATATTCGCGGCATATTGATTTTACTTGTGGTCTTAGGACACGCATTGGAATATTTTCGTTTAGATAACAAGGTCGGTGAATTTCTTTACGTTTTCATTTACCTATTCCACATGCCCGTTTTTATCTTTATTTCTGGCTATTTTTCAAAAAATCTGGCAAAAGGCCGCTCCACAGCAGTGGAAACGTTCCTCGTGCCTTATCTGCTATTAAATATGATTTTGTCCCTGATTATGCTGGCCATCGGTAAAATCGATCAGTTCATGATTTTGAGTCCCGGATGGACCCTTTGGTACTTATATTGTATGTTTATCTGGCGTTTATTGCTACCTGACCTGGTAAAAGTACGGAGAATCTTAATTTTAAGTTTTATTATCGGGATTTTCTCCGGCTTTTTAACCGAGTTCGGAACCTATATGGCGATGGCACGAACATTAGGCTTTCTCCCTTATTTCTTGGCTGGATATTTTACTACGCCAGAGCTTGTTACTCGACTGCGTAAAATTCCATTTCGTAAAACAATCAGCTTTGGAATCATCATTTTCGGTTTGGTGAATGCCTATTTTTGGTCAAAAAATAATTTGCCGCCAGAACTATTATGGCGTGATCGTGCCTATGCGTTCTTCCCTGTTCCACTGCTGCAGAATATACTGACGATCATCTTTTTATACGGGATTGGCTTTGCCTTTATCTTCGTCTTTCTGGCTCTCGTCAACAATAAGCCGCATTTTTTCTCAGCATGGGGACAACGAACCTTGGCGATCTACCTGCTTCATGTGTATCTCGTAGCACCGCTAGTAGAGTTCACTCAATATATCCAAGACCCTGTGCTTCATCTATTCCTGCTAGTGGCAGGCAGCGCCCTGATCATTTTCTTGTTGTCACGGCCAAAAGTCTCAGAAATCCTGCAAAAGACAATGGCACGTTTTTTACATTTTATTATGCCAAACAAAGGCAACAAAAACGGCGACTCGTCATGAGCCGCCGTTTGTCAGTTATACTTCCTGCTTTGCCAGTTTTTCTTTCCGCTTTGTCAGTTCTACTTCCTGCTTTAGCAGGTTAGTAGAATGATATGTCTTCGAAAATCCGAATAAATTCTTCTAAGAATTTATCTCCATAATTTTAGAGAAGACCAGCGTATTTAGAAAAATGGTATGTCATCGAAAATAAAGGTAAATTCTGGAAAGAATTTAGCTACTAATATTAAGAGATGCCTAGCAGGTTAGTAGAATGATATGCGTACGAAAATATAGTGAATTTTTACGTTAGAAAAATTTCTTTCTTTTCTAGTGAGCTAGCTTTTTTACTCAAAACTACTCTCAGTTAAACAAGCTGTGAAGATTTCTTTAACGGCTGCTTCGTCCATTGGCACATAGGCATCCGTCTCGATCATACTGTGATCAACTGCTTGTTTTGCCATTTCATCAAATTTTTCTTCGTTGATACCGACTTCTGGCAGAGTCATAGGAATTCCGCAAGCTTTGAAATAGTCGTATAATTTTTGAATCCCAATACGTGCTGCCAGCATTGGAACTCTTTCATCAACGTCCCAAACATTCCAAGCGAATTTCGCAAATTTATCAACTGTTTCATCATTCAAGGCATACTCCATCCAACGTGGCGTCAAGATTGCTAGCCCCACCCCATGCGTAATGTCATAGAAAGCACTCAGTTCATGTTCCATCGGATGACATGACCAGGCACCTGCTTTACCGCTGCCAGTCAAGCCATTCAAAGCCAAGGTACTTGCCCACATCAAGTTCGCACGAGCATCGTAATCCTCAGGATATTTCAAGGCAATCGGACAATTCTTGATAACCGAACGCATCAAGCCTTCAGAAACCGAATCCTGAACATCGGTCCCTTCCGTCCGTTTGAAATAGTTTTCGATCAAATGACTCATGATATCCGCAGACCCAGCCGCTGTTTGATACTTGTTTACGCTAAAGGTATTTTGCGGATCTAAGAAAGATACTTTAGGCAACATCGCTCTGCTGCCTGTTCCTAATTTTTGATGGGTCGAAAGATTCGAAATAACCGCACCACTGTTCATTTCACTACCCGTTGCAGCTAGCGTCAAGATGGTTACTAATGGCAATGCACCGCCTTGATATTTGCGTCGTTGTAAGACTAAGTCCCAAGCATCTCCGTCAAATTTCGTCGCCGCTGCCACGACCTTTGCACAGTCGATCGTAGAACCACCCCCGACTGCTAAGATCACATCGATATTTTCCTTGCGACAGATTTCTGCACCGCGACGTACCGTTTCCACACGCGGATTAGGTTCAACACCTGCCAATTCAAAGACCTCATTGCCATTGACTTTCAGCTGTTCCATCACCTTATCGTATAAACCGATCTTCTTGATACTGCCGCCGCCGTAAACGATTAAGACTTTTTTACCATATTGATTCAGTACCTCTGGTAATTCAGCCAAGCGGTCTTTCCCGAAACGAATATCCGTTGTTACATGAAAATCAAAGTTTTCCATTTAATATTCCCCCTGTTTAGTTCTATCCAATAAGCATAAACCAAAGTTTTCCAGAATGAAACTAACTTGCCAGTTTTTCTTTACGCTTTGTCAATTCTACTTCCTGCTTTAGCAGGTTAGTAGAATGATATGTCTTCGAAAATCCGAATCAATTCTTCTAAGAATTTGTCTCCATAATTTTAGAGAAGACCAGCGTAATTAGAAAAATGGTATGCGCGACGACAATAAACTCTTTTTTTCGATTTTTAGAAAAATGAGATCTTTATTAAGAGTTAGACGCTTAGATTACCTGCAAAAAATTCTGTAATCTGATCCATCGTGGCGATCTGAACAAAGTGCCGTTCCTCCGCGCTGACAAATGTGATATTGTCTTGTGGGTTCGCCTGAATAAAATCAGCGGTATGCTGATAAGGAACTTTTTCATCTTCTGTTCCATGCCAAAAGAAAACTGGACGACCAGCTATTTTTTCCGGTGCTAACGATAGATCATAGCCTTCCAACCAAGAGGTCAACTGAGGATAATCCTTCGGCAAATAAAATCCTAACTCGCCAGCATGCATAGAAATTCGATCACGGTATTTGATTGGTGCCGGTGAGCCCATCACACAAGCCGCCACATCAATCTCAGGGTGATGCGTTAGGAGCATACACGTTGTGATTCCACCCATTGAAATTCCGCCAACACCGATTTTCCCCATGACCAATCCAAGATTTTCAAAATAATCCACTAAATAGCCAAACTCATACAAGTTCGTTTGAATACTATCCCAAAACGTCAGGGAAGGAATCTCCGATGTTTTCGTCTTACGTTCTCCATGATTCGCCGCATCCGGCAACAGCACCCGAAAATTTTTCGCTGCTAACTTCCGACCTTGAGTTAATACCAACTCCTTAGCCGTTTGCCAGCCATGGTAATAAATGATCAGCGGCAGCGGTTCATAGATTTTGTCCTCCGCGACAACTTCAAGCAATGGAATGTTACCAACCGTGCGCTTGCGTACAACTACTTT
>NZ_JCAFYN010000062.1:0-17690 GCF_059374735.1 Enterococcus sp. GPZ-007
CAACGACGACCTTGACTTCAGATAAAGAAGGTAAGGTTTACGCGACCGGATTAGCTTCTGGAAAGTATTCGCTAGTTGAAACTCAAGCCCCAGAAGGCTACCTATTGAATCAAACCGAAGTTCCATTTGAAGTGGATGAAAAAGCAGCAGGCAAACCAGAAACAATTACTTTAGCCGATTTCATCAACTATCAAGGTTCAGTTCAAATGAAGAAGGTTTCGAAACATGGGAAAGCTTTGGCTGAAGCTGTTTTTGGATTGTATGATGCGGATGGCAAAGAGATTGGCGAATATACTTCTGATAAGAATGGTCAACTCTCAGTGAAAAATCTTTCACCAGGCGATTATTACTTTAAGGAAAAGAAAGCTCCAATTGGTTATGTAATCAGTAATGAGAAACGCCAATTTACGATTCCTTCAGCTGAAGAAAACAAACCAGAAACTGTCGATGCTGGAGAATTCGTGAACAAGGAAATTGCTAACTCATCGACACCAACAGATAAGTCAAATCCTTCGAATAAGGATTTCAGAACAACAAAAGGAAATTATCCGAAAACGAATGATACCCGCAACCCATGGTTACTACTAATCGGCGTAGCGATCATGCTCATTGTAGGAACTATCTATTTCAGAAGAAGAAAAGGATAACCAAAAGGCCTAAACAGTCACTGTGCTGTTTAGGCCTTTTTACTCTATTCTAAGAAGGAAAAGTGGAAATATTCGGTACTCAAGAAAATTGCTTTGTTCTCAAGGGAGTGAACAAGCAACTCGCTAAGAGAATAAAGCTATGTTGCTAGAGCTCACTTTATGACTACTCAACAGAACCGGAATAAAAGGAAAAATTATTCTGAAGTATTTTAGTGATCCATTCGCCCCAGTCCTCTGAGAACAAAATACTTTTCATAGTGGCGATACTCGTTGCGCCATGAATGACTGCCCAAATGGCGGTAAGGTTGTACATAATGGATTCGTCGGAGAAGTGATGGGCCTTTAATGTTTGAATGACTGCCTTTTTTAGGATATCAAAAGGCGGGTAGTTATCTTGGGCGATATTATCCATATTGACTTCAATCCCTGTGATATTAAACGTGAAGTTAAAATACTGTGGATTATCAAGAAAAAACTGTAAGTAAACATTTCCCAACTTGGTTAATAAGTCAGGATCATTCGCGTATTTTTCAGCTGCTTCATTCATAATATGGGTAAATTTTTCTGTAATATGCTGCTGCATGCCCTCCAGCAGTTCTTGCTTATTCGAAAAGTACGTATAAGGGGCTGTGTGGCTGACCTGGCATTCTTTGGCCACTTTTCTTAGTGACAGCTTTTCCAGCCCTTCTGTTCGTACGATCTTTATTCCGGCTTTGATCAGATCGTAACGCAGGTTTTCACGATGATAGCTTTGAGTTTCACTCATAATAAAGCCTCCTAATTTCTATTACATAGTTTAGCGATTTGTTTGACGAATATCAAATAAATATTTTTAAGTATTTTTTAAATGTTTATATCTTTACAGTGTAAAGATAACCGTATATTATGAAAAGCGCTGGCTTTTAGTTACAAGTCAGGTGAATACATAGGATGAGGCTGTTTTTTTGCTTTAAGCCAATGCAATCACTATGAGTAACTATTTTCGTAAATCAATTTGGAGGGGTATTATGAATTTTCGTCAAGTTTTAGGGACTAGTAACAGACGTAGATTACAATTAATTGAACTACTGTATTATAATCGCGAAGGTGTTTCAAGTGAACGAATTCTTAAAGAGCTGAATTGTTCACTACCGCTTTTATTAAGTGATATAAAGTTAATCAATGAGCAACAAACAAACTTTATTGTTGAAAAGGAAAAAGGGTTGTATCGAGTAAAGCTTAAAAAGGAAATCAGCATTGGAAAGGTATATGCCGAAGCATTGACCAATTCGCCTGAATTTCAGATTATCGAACAGCTGCTTTATGAGCAGTGTGATAATATTTTAGAATTATCAAAATTACTATTTTTAAGCTTTTCTAATACACAACGCTTTCTCAAAAAAATAGAAAGCAATTTGAAGGATGCTGGGATTCAATTGCACTATCGGCCTTTGCGTTTAAAAGGGAAAGAAAGTGTCGTTCGTCATTTCTTTTATCGCTACTTTCTTGAAAGGCAGTACGCTGTGAGAATCGTGCTGCCTGAATTAAAAGAGTATCAGTCGAAAACGATAGAAGAGTTTGCTAAAACATTTACAGAAATCAACGGCTTCAATAAAAAATATATTTTTCAAAAACGGTTAACGTACAACCTTTTTATCAGTCTCTGGCGAATCAAAAATGATCATACTTATCCTGAGGAAGAATTGCGCACAACGGGGCTATTCTTACCAGAAAAAGAAGAAACGAGCGATTTCAGAGATATGGTCTCCGAGGTCTTTCGCCTTCAGTTGACGGATGAGTTGATGCGTGATTGCCTATGGCTGTCCTTTTCAGATTCAATTGTTTTCAGCGATAGTCACCGATTGGCTGCGCTCAGAGACAATACTCGCTACAAAAAAATGTTTGCGTTCCATTTAAAGCTTGTCGAACAGTTCCTCGACTTGACCGGAGGGGCTGTTGATGAGAAGGAGATGTATGATCTAACGACTGTTCTGTTGAATGACGTTTATCTCTATGATGAGAAAAAGAGCGAGTTCTTGACTATTCTTCGTAATAGTCGAGGCACCTTTTTGAAAACCGTCAAGCTGATGCATCGCCATGCAGTAGAGGAGGTAACGAAGCTCGTTCAGAATTTTGTTCAAGAAAATAAGCTCTTTCAAAAAGCCGATTATGTTACAAATTACGTGTATCTATTATTAACGGGTAAAGCAGACAGTTTGGAGCTATTGGCATCTTATGACGACACGATCCGATTATTGTTGATTTCCGATCTTTCTCCCACCGAGGAAGAATACATTTCAACGGTTATTACCCAGATGGTTTACGGTAATTTTGAAATCTATCATTATGAAGACCTTTGGAATGAGAGTGGCGATGTGGTCGATAAAATTACCAGCTATGATGCCTTGATTACCACAGGTTCCATGGAAGAATTACCAAGAGAGTTTCCTGTGGTTTCAATTGAACCGTATGTGACTCCGCAATCGATTGTTACGATTCAAAATCTTGTAAATGAACTACCGAAAAAGAAGTCGTTGGTTAGCTAGTTTTCCTTTTTTGAATAGATATAGAGGTAATAAGATGCCTGATTTCGTTAGCAGCAGGTACCAGCGTTTCGATCATGGCAATTTCAATATGAGAGGTTAAAAAAGCGTCTTTCCTTTTTTTCTTCGTCAAATCGTTTTGATGGAGATAAATTTGATTAACACTTAGTCCGATATGCGGCGCATTCTGTGCACCGCATATTTTAATTGGTCGTCAAACGGTCGACCCAAGGAATCAATGGGTCATAAAGTGCCACGAGCCGTCCAGTGAATAACGCAGTAATGAGTGTGCCTTCGCGAATGCCGACAAGACCATGAAAGTAGAGTAGCGAGATAATCAACGCAACTGCCACCATCGTCAAATCCGTAAACATTTTTAATTTTCCAAAAGGTTTCTTGGTCCGCAAAGTTAGTGCCACGACCAAACCTTCCCCCGGCATCAAGATTGACCGAGAATTTACCTCAAGGAATACTCCAAAAGACAATACGAGCATTCCAATCAAGGTAAAGATTAGTTGTTCGAAGTAATGGTCCATGAATGCAGGCAACCCCAGATGAGTGAAGCCAACCACAAAAACATCAATCAACCAGCCAAAGATCACTCCCGGCACGAGCTGTAAAATAATGGAAAGATTCACCTCATGTAAGAGGATCATTTGCAAAAAAATCATTAAGATCATAAAAACAATCGTCAGATCTCCAATCGATAATGGCATGATGTAACTCATCACATTGGGAATACTCGAGATCGGTGAAGTACCTAATTGCGCAAGCTTCGCCAATGCAATTCCAATCGACATCAAACTAATTCCCACAAACAAAACCACTAAGGATTTTATTTTTGCTAGCATAACAAGACTCCTTTCACAATAAAAATAGCCGTGATCTGCTTTTTTCATGGCTACTCCCCAAAGTAGGAAAACCATCTGAACTAAGCCTATCACCGCCGCATATTTTCATGTTATGTATCAATGCGTCCTACTCTATATTAAGGAGCAATTGATGTTTTGTCAAAGCAGCTAGCTATTTTATCCGTTTTTTTTGCTCCTGCAAGAGAGTCTAAATGAAGTTCACACTTTGTTCTTTTAGTTGTTTGATCAGTTCGGTGACATAGGCATCTTGAAACTCTTTACGGAAGGCTTCAGTGAATTCGTCTGAAAGTGCCAGATAATTTTTTTCCGAATAGTCCAGTAATTCCTTAGGTGTTTCAAATTCTGCAATAATCGAAGCACTGTCGAAAGAGTCAGCAATCTGCAGCGAAACAGACTTCATCAAAGAAACCACATCAATTTGTGTTCTTAGCATAAAAATCACCTCTTGAGTTGAGTGTAACACAAATGAGCCTGACTTATCTGAGAGCTTGTCAAATAGCGAATAGAATGGAGCCTGTTAGATTCCTAGGATAAAAGATATACTGGACTTAATTGAGCATTCAAAATAATATGAGTATACTGTCAAAAATTTGGTGCTTTCAGATGATTGTCAGCACGTAGGGGGAAGATTGATGAATAGAGAATTACACGAAGGTGCAATGTATCGCCACTTTAAGGGTGGAATGTATCAAGTACTGTTTGTAGCACTTCACACAGAAACACAAGAGGAATTGGTTATCTATCGTTCACTAGAAAATGGGCAACATTTCGCAAGACCCAAAGCCATGTTTCTAAGTGAAGTGGATCATGAGAAATATCCAGAGATCGATCAGAAATATCGAATGGCATTCATTGAGCAAGGCTCCGATGATATTCTCTCATAAAACGGAAACTAGGAGCCTGAAACATTGATTTACTGTTGGAAATGGTAGCTGAAAAAAACGAACTAGTCTTTCTAGTTCGTTTCGTGAGTAATTTGATTATTCCTGATTTTAAAAATGGCACTGACGATCACCAAAGCCGTCGAAAAGCCCTTCGCAAATTCAAGCAGCGAGTGATTGACGATACATGCGATCAAAAAGGAGCAGATAGCCAGAGCAACGGAGAATTTGAAAAATGCCTCATAGTTTTTGATCAAAGTTGTCACAACCTTTTTTCTTTTATTATAGCAAATCCCTGATCTGAATAGAAGATTACTCCAGCTGAAAAGAATCAAAAATTCTCTCGCAAACTTCTTCAGGGGATAGCTTGGAGTTGTTGATTTTCATGTGTTTGACCGCTGGGAAAAGTCCATCCAGTTCATGTTCACGACTTTCCAAGCGGGCATTTTTCACTGCGCTTAAAAGTTCTCTTCTTGAAAATTTGGTATCCCGCTTGGATGGTTTCATTTTTAAGCGATCCTCATGAACATTCCTCTTTAGCCGTGTTCTTAAATTGGCGACCAACTCAATGAAATAAACCTCTTGACCAGCCTCCAAAAAGATTGAGGAGATATCCTGTAAAAATTCAAGATCATAAGTAGAATCAAAATCAATCACCACAGTGAAAATGATCGTCTTAGTGGTATTGTTTTCCAGATTAGTGACAAACGCTTTGAAAAGCTCTTTTCTGGTCCTGTCTGAGAGCATGAATGCTGGCTTGCTATAGCCTAGAAAGTCGGCGAAGAGATCTAGCGTTTGATGGTTGAACAATAATTTCCCATCTATTCGTTTTTCTAACTCTTGCCCCACAGTCATTTTGCCGACAGCTTGGGAGCCAATGAGTACAACTAAAGCCATTGTGATCACTTCCATTTATCTTATAGTATCAAAGTATTTTATCGAATAGGTACACAAACTGGGGTTATTAAGGATATTTTGAAAACTGCTGATTGGAGATTTAATGAAAAACCTCAAAAAGAATTTATCTTCCTGAGGCTAAATTAATCTTTAAATTTTTTTTAGAAATAGAGTGATGGACATACTTAAAAATATTGCCCCCAGCATCAAGTAGAAAGTATTCCCTTTCTTCATGTTGGTTTTTGGATAATTTGAGTGTATAGACTCTACGTTTGAATACGACGATCTGACTGCAGACTGTGAGTTAATAGTGTCAATATTATTCTTAGCTGTGCTTGAACTAGATTCGGAACTTGAACTAGATTCGGAACTTGAACTAGATTCGGAGCTTGAACTAGATTCGGAGCTTGAACTAGATTCGGAGTTTGAACTAGATTCGGAACTTGAACTAGATTCGGAGCTTGAACTAGATTCGGAGCTTGAACTAGATTCGGAACTTGAACTAGATTCGGAGCTTGAACTAGATTCGGAGCTTGAACTAGATTCGGAGTTTGAACTAGATTCGGAACTTGAACTAGATTCGGAGCTTGAACTAGATTCGGAGCTTGAACTAGATTCGGAGCTTGAACTAGATTCGGAGCTTGAACTAGATTCGGAGCTTGAACTAGATTCGGAGCTTGAACTAGATTCGGAACTTGAACTAGATTCGGAGCTTGAACTAGATTCGGAACTTGAACTAGATTCGGAGCTTGAGCTGTCAGGGTTTATAGGTGGTGAAGGGAGACTTTCGTCTACAGTAATTTCCACAGGCATTCCTTTTTTACCTTGTCCATTACTATTAACAATATAAAAGGTGACAGTCGCTCCGCCTTCTGCCATATGATCTGGTTCAAGATCTACGTCCCAATTTGGAGCTTGCAAAATTGTTTCCCAACTGTCACCTTTACCAGTTGCATTGGGATTAGCTGCACCAATGATCGCTGCGTAAAGAACATAAAGATTGGTGTTTTCTGTTATTGGTCCAATAGTCAACCAATCATTTTCAACTTCACCTTGAGCATTATATTGGTCACCCGGGTAAGAATCATTTTTAGAATTTGTATTTATAAGTACGTATTTGTTCCAATTATAATAGGCGTCTTGAACTTCAGGGTCATCCCAATGATCGATGATACTTGTGTTATCACCAGTGATGGCTGAAGCTTTCAAATTTAAAAGTAAAGTAGAAGCAACTATCAAAAAAAGTACCATGGATGAACCAATTATTTTTTTATTAAACATCTTTTCACTCTCCAATTATTGTTCGTAATTATAGAGTGTTTGAACGAAAAAGTCTTTATATACGCTCAAAAAATAATTTCGTTCTAATAACTATATTAGAGAATCTAAATTAATGGAAAATATTGTTTTATTTTAAAGAGTTTATTCAAGTTAGTTAGTCTGTTAATGAAAGAAATACTGAATAAGAGGTAGGAATAAAAGTATGAGAGGTGAAAAATGCGGAATAAGAACTCTCTAAATGGAGGCAAGTTCGACTAACGGAGCTATCATGTAGACAAAAAAATAGGTTTCAAGGTTAATTTCGTGTTTGGGGCGATTTTGACCTTAAGTATATTTCGAATATTTGCGTCTTATTTGTATAGTGAGGTAGATTTAGAGGTTCATCAGCTTAAAAGGAAGGTGATGAACCTCTAAATCTACAAATACATCAACTATTATTGCCTACTTAAATCTTCTAATTCTCTACGTCGGATTTCCTCGGTTTGTTTGTTAAGATCGTTTTCAGCTTGACTTAGTTCCTCATACGTAAGTATTCCATCATTATTTAAATCTGCTTGAGATGTTTGTTCGCTAATGACGTGTTCACCATTAGGCAGAACGCGTAGTACGGTAACCGCTTCACCATTTGGACTAACCAATACTTGTCCAGCAGCATCTTCTTGCTTAGGTTCCTCCGCGGGAACAGCTGGTGCCGCTTCAGCAATTTGTTCAGTAGATTCGGAAGGCGCCTGAGGTTCTGCAACAGGTATTGAAGATGAACTGGAAGCTTCTTCTTTGGATTTTAGAAAGCTAACTGAGGGTTCCACCTTGATCTTCTTATCAATTTGCTCTGTTCTTATTTTTGACGTTAAAGTCAACTCTTTTACTTTTGGTTCAGTTAATTGAAATTCCAATCGAAACAGACCGTGATCGTCAGCTTTTTGTTCTATTTTATCAACAGAAACAGCCGCGTTTGGTTCTGTAGTGCCAGAAATAATGGCCTTTCCAAGTTCATTTGTTTCAAATGTATCGAAACAAATAATTTCTAATTTTTTCTCTTCTGAAGATGATTGAGAAATGCTAGCCTCTCTTTTCTCTTCCTTCTTATTGGTACTACAACTTGTCAGTAAAAAGAAACTCGAAACAATAATTAATAACCCAACAACCTTTTTCATATACCCCTCCAAAATAGTGTATTTAAAAAAATTAACAAGGATTTGATAGAATTCGTGATAAAAATACCAACAATATTCAGATTCCTTGTTACAGATAATTATACATCAAGAATGAAATAATACTTCAACTGATTAAGAAATTTTGAGGCATGGAAGCCATCACACACTGCGTGTTGAACCTGCAGTGAGATTGGAAGGAACATTTTACCCTCCTGAAAAACGAATTTTCCGCCAGTAACAATGGCAATAGATAGTTTTGCCCGTGTTATTGAAGGTTGATTGTTGAGACAAATAATGGTTGAAAACTTCGGTACGTTCCCAATTTTCTAAATTAATTACTGTAAAAAACATCTTGATTCCTCCTAATAATAGGCTCTGTATTGTTAGGAGGAGAAATCATCTGTGGTATGGTATAGCTTCATTTTAACCTGGGATAGAAGCTTATTGGATAGTAAAACGAGGGTGTTCATGGCTGAACTGTGGACGAATGACCGCTAGGAACCATGATATAATTGAAGCATAAGATACCCCAGTCGAACCAGCGGAGGAGGATCACTATGCAAAGCAGAGATTTAGTCATAAATGGCAAGTGGAAGACCGGCCAACAGTATGTCGAGGATATCGGAATGGTGTCCTATGAGTATCGCCCAATCATTCATCAAGTTTTGATCAAGCTGCCTAACTCCGGTGTCTATGGGATTCCAATTCAATGGGATAAAGGTTCACGTGAAATCAATGGTGTTATGCTAGAGGTATATATCAAATAGTTGCCATCGGCTACAGACTGCTCAAGTGAGTAGTCTTTTTTTTATTCAGTCAATGATCTCAAAAAGGATACAAAATAATAAACCAGCAAGCGTAGATGAAGAGATCCACTAGCAGTGGCAGCAGAATCTTTTCTTTCGATCTTGATAATAAATAAGAATCGATCATAAAAAAGGCAAGGAAGACTTGAACGATAATCCTCCCACTTGGTCGCATTAAGGCGAAAAGGAGGAAGGTCGCCAGCAAACAGATCATATAAAGGATATAAAAGGACTTATATTTTTTTGGAAGGTATCTCAAATTCGCAAACATCGTGGACATCCTTTTTACTAAAGTATAGCTTTCAGGTCTATAAGCATCAACTCGACGTTTATAAAAGACTATTTTAGATGGTAGTGATTCTACTGAGTAATTCATATATTCCTCCAAATGTGTTATTGGAAGCTTGGCCAACCATTCCTTGAATTCATTCTATATTCATCAATTTTTTTAAAGCGGTAAGAGTGGAGAGATGAATTATGATTGAAATGGATGGAACAGCCGTAGTTGGGGGAATTGCAGAGGTTTAGATAGGATTAATAGAAATAGCTGCTACTTTCTCAAGGAGCAGCTAGGATATCACTCATTATCAAAATGAAGATGTTTTTTGTAAATAATAAATCTAGCAATAGGCTGTGCAATACATAATTCAACAAAGAATGAAATGCTAAAGTTTCTTGGCCACTTGAAAAAGAACTGCTCAATAGGTAATAACGAAATCTGTCTCATACCTATCCAAGAAGCAACAACTGTTAGAATAACTGACATCATCACAACATTAATCAGACAATTTACAATCATATGCGAACGAAAGCTATCTTCTTTCGAAATTATTTTAGCAGTTAGTCTTGATGCTGGCTTATGAGTGAGCAAAACTAAGAAGACCACGACAATCCAAATACCAGGCATAACTTCGAATGTGTGTCGCCAAGTAGTCAAACTAAATCCTGTTTCAAAACAGGTAATCAGTGGTGCAATGATGTTGACAGAGAGAATAGAAATAACTGCTATAAATAAGGCGAACTCTGCTCTGTTGCGGGGAAGTTTCATGTGGAAATTCAAAATAATAACCTCTTTCTCAGTCTTTGCGCAAAAAAAGCGCAAAGACACTTTTATAGTGTGCTTTACGCTGAACAATTATACGCAGTAAATACCTAAATGTTTTATATGAAATAAAATTAAAAATCAAGTGTATATTCAAAAAAAGATCAATTAACGAATCAAATCATACAAATAGCCCAGCTAAACTATAGGAGTATCGTCAAAATAATCATCAATTCGCAATCTAACTGTCTAACTCTGGTGTGTATTCGATACAAATAAAATGAGATGGAATTAGGCGGGCACGCATCTTACATTTTTTTCAGATGTGAATCTCGAATGGGCGGTGGAAACAGTGATTATTTTTGCAGAGGAAGAAAAAGTCATTGAAGAAGCAAATGATACAGAATTTGGATTGGCGTCTTATTTCTTCTCAACGAATATCCATACTGTCGAAAATGTGAGCAACAAATTACAATACGGTATGGTAGGCGTCAATGATACGGATATCTCAAACTCAGGGACACCGATTGGCGGCGTTAAACGCTCTGGTTTTGGTTGTGAAAACGGCACGCACGATGTCGAATATATCGATGTCAAGTTTATCAATATACATACCGCAAAATAATATCAGAATGTAGTAAAGAGTGAGCCTTTTTGAAAAGTTCACTCTTTTTTTATTATAAATATAGTTGTCAAGGAGTGAAAAAACAAAATATTTGATATATAACTTAAAAATAATAGTCATTTATTTTGTTCAATATCATTCAAAATTATCAATAATTCAAACTGAACAAAAAAAATTTAACTATTAGTTTCTAAAAAAATTTATTTTTATTTTAAAAAGTGAATTAAATAACCCGAGTTATCGGTGGAATGGCGTATATGGCGTGTGAAATATGTCATTCGATAACGGATTCCTTTTTTTGAGAGGCCAAAGCAGAGAAGGTTTATATCAGTTACCATTATTATACAGTAAAACAACGGATAAAACGAAGCAATAATTAACAAACGCGTTGTTGCTTGGCTTTTTCTTTTGTCAAATTAACAGGAAAAGGGGGGAAGTGAAGGATCGTTATTGCTTCAAAGAGTTTAGTAATACATGAATCAGTATGGAACAAAAGGAGGTTTGTTTCATGCACAAATGACGGCTAGTTCCTAGAAGTCAGTGTTGGTGGGGATAAACATAGGAGTTAGTGAAGAGGGTGATAGTATGAATTTTAGAGAGATTTTAGGAGTGAGCAATCTGCGGCATCTGCGTTTGGTGGAGTTATTATATGCCTGCCGTACCGGTCTATCAAGTGACCAATTACTAGAAGAGTTAGAGTGCTCATTATCCGTATTATTGAAAGATGTCAAGCTGATCAACAGTCAGCAGGATGCCTTTCGTATCATGAAATACAAAGGACTTTATCAACTGCAGATTAAATCGCATGTCAGTATCAATCGGCTATATGCTGATACGATTCAGCAATCGCCGGAATTCCAGATCATCGAGGAATTACTGTATGAAGAGTGCGAGAACATTATTGATCTGTCGAAGAAACTCTTTTTGAGTCCGTCTAAAACGCAGCGGAACCTTAAGAAGATTGAGAGTGTGTTACTGAAAACCGGGATCACTTTGCAGTACCGGCCGTTACGATTGGAAGGCAATGAAAGTGTGATTCGACATATGTACTACCGTTATTTCATTGAGAAATCGGATCGCTTAGATTCGCTGTATCGTGACCTGAAGGAGTTCCAGATCAAGGCGATTACGGAACTGGTGAACCAGTTCATCCAAGTGAATAAGCTGGAGGATAACTATATTTCTCGTAAACGTTTAGGCTATAACATGTATATCAGCCTGTGGCGGATCAAGAACGGGCATTATTATCCGAAAGCGGACCTGAGCAGTGATTTGATGCTGCCGGAGCGGCAAATCCTAGACGCCTTTAAGCGTATGGCTCTGGAAGTTTTTCGAGTGAAGCTGTCGTCGGATAAGATTAAGGATTGTCTCTGGTTGTCTTACGCGGATATCGTCGTTGCCAGTAAGAGTCAATTGCACAGCGCGCTAAGAAAAGAAGACGAATACGCGGACTACTATTATCGTCATTTAGAGCTGGTGGAGGAGTTCGATAGCTTATTGAATTTCTCATTGGGCAATGAAAAGAAACAGGAACTGGCGATCGTTTTGCTTAATGAGCATCGCATCTATGAGCCGGATGGACAGCTGATCGATATTCTGTTTCGTCAGCGGAAGATCTTCCTTGATAAGTTGTCTGAGACTCATGATCAAGCCGTCAAAAAGGTGAAGAAGATCGTGGACTACTTTGTTCGACGTTATCAAATCTATCAAGAAGAAGACTTTGTCTGGAATTATGTCTATCTCTTGATCACAATGGTTCCGCAAAGTTTGACGCTACTAGCCAGCTGCGACCGACCGTTGAAGTTGTTACTGTTGTCTGAGTTGTCACCGACAGAGGAATTTTTCTTAGGCAATCAAATCGAGAGTCAAATCTACGGCAATTTCGAAGTTCATTATGTCGAAAAGAAATTGACCAATGTGAACATCAATCGTACAGAGTTGGAAAAATATGATGCACTGATCACTTCAAGCAGTGTGGAAGAAGTACCGGAGGAGTATCCGACCGTTGTGATCGATCCATTCTTGACGAATCAAGATGTGTTTCAGCTGCAGCAATTAGTCAGTAAATTAGCTGGGTGAAAGGGTACGTTTCCACCCAATCCTAATAGAGGGGGCGGTGTAGACGACCGCACATCCCCTGAAAAAAAAGGCGGCAAGGAAGTCAAGTGATTTCCTGCTGCCAATACTATTTCTGAAAAAACAGTATCTGTGCAAAAAAAATCGTTAAAGAAGAACCATTCTTCCTTAACGATATTTTTTTGCGCTTTTCAATCTAGTTGTTTGTGCCGTAGTCCGAAACGGTTTCTTGAAGCGCTTTGGCAGTACAAGTGAGATCAATTCAAAAGGCGTAGCTAGAACGGTCCAAGACACTTGGCGAGCACTTGGGTGGAAATAGTACACCTGCATCAAAACAAAATGTAACAGCAGTAAGCCTGGCAGTAACTGAAGTCCGATCTGCCATGGTGCCACCCAGTCGGTGAAGTAGCGAAGCAGGCTTAACACCAGCGGATACAAGTAAAACAGTGAAGTCACGATATTTACACGCCAGCTCTTCGTCAATAAACGAATATTTAATAGGAAAAAAAGTGCTGAAAGAACGACTCCGATTGGCGGAAATAGACTGACTAACAATGAATAGATCGCACCGAACAGTAACATTCCCGGACCTTTAATTAATGCAGCCACGAGAATCAAGATCCCGATCAACAACAGCTGTTGTTTGATTGTTGCAATCACTAAAACGGCAAAAAGTGCCAATGTTGCCCAATGCCAAAAGCTTTTCAAGGGCTCCTTTTCTGGATATTTTTGCTTTAAATAGCGTGCGGCGTTTGGAAATTCTTTTTGAAAATTAGGCATAGACACTCACCTCTTTCTAAGTAATAACTTACAAAACTTATTATAGAGAGAATATTTGGGGGAGGCATCAGACTTTCGGCGTATTTTCTGCCAGCTTTAGACTGAGTTTTTCGGGGCAATCAATTTTTACTTGACCTGAAATGCGTCCCATAGTTTATGGTATTCTTGATTAGACGAATAAAAAGAAGGAGATGACTAAAAATGAGTATCAAAATGATCGCGGTCGATATGGATGGCACCTTTTTAGATGATCAGAAAAAATACAATCGAGAGCGTTTCGAAGGCCTTTTTAAACAATTAAAAGAACGGGATATTAAGTTTGTCGTAGCAAGCGGTAATCAATACGACCAGCTAAAAAGCTTTTTCCCAGAGAATCATACCGAGCTGTCCTTTGTTTCGGAGAATGGGGCGAATATTATTGTTGAAGGGGAGCATTACTACAATGCGCAGCTGCCAATGGACAAAGTGTTAGCCTCGATAAAAGGAATAAACGCCCTTGAGCCGATCGTAAATGTGGTCTGTGGGAAAGAGAGTGCCTACGTAACCCAAGACATTTCAGAAGAGGTATTCAAGAGTGTCAGCTTTTATTACCCCAGCATCAAAAAATTGGAAAAGCTGGAGGATGTCGCAGATCAAGGCGATGAGATCTTCAAATTTGCACTGACCTTCCCAGCTAGCGGCATCGAAGAGAAGCTAAAAGCTTTGGACAGGGTGCTAGCTGGCGAAATGATCCCCGTTTCCAGCGGACATGGCGACATTGATTTGATCATCCCTGGTGTTCATAAAGCCAATGGTCTGGCAAAATTAAGTGAAGAGTGGGGCATCGAACCAGCTGAAATCGCCGCCTTTGGTGATAGCGGCAATGACATCGAGATGTTGGAATATGCCGGCTTCAGCTATGCGATGGAGAATGCGCAGGAAAAAGTCAAAAAAGCCGCAAAGGAAATGATCCGTTCCAACAATCAAGAAGGCGTGTTGGAACGGATCGAGCAGCTGTTAAACAAGTAACTGAAAAAGAGGGGACTTTAAGACGATAACGTTTTAAAGTTCCTTTTTGTTTGTATTAGATTTTCGTCTGTTTGTAGTCAATGTGTTAAAATAGGTTGGATTATTACTGGATTTTTTAGATACATAGGAGGACTACAAATGATTTTTGATTCTCACACGCATTTGAATGCGGAACAATTTGAAAATGAAATTCCAGAGACAGTCGAGCGGGCGCGCGAGCTAGGCGTGACGGAAATGGCTGTGGTTGGATTTGATACACCTACGATTGAAAAAAGCTTGGAGCTGAACCAGCAATATGAAGGTATCTATTCCATTATTGGCTGGCATCCGACAGAAGCCGGCAGCTACACAAAAGCAATTGAAGAAGACTTGATCAAGAAATTGACGTTACCGAAAGTGGTGGCACTTGGCGAGATTGGTTTGGACTACTACTGGATGGAAGATCCAAAAGAGGTCCAAGATAAGGTTTTTCGTCGTCAGATCGCTATCGCGAAGGAAATGGATCTGCCCATCAGCATCCATACCCGTGATGCGTTGGAGGATACCTATAAGATACTGAAGGAAGAAGATATTCGCGACATCGGCGGAATCATGCACAGCTTCAGCGGCAGCGGTGAATGGGCGAAGCGTTTCTTAGATTTAGGCATGCATGTATCCTTCTCTGGTGTAGTGTCGTTTAAGAAAGCATTAGATGTTCAAGAAGCGGCGACGATTGTACCGATGGATAAATTATTGGTAGAAACGGATGCGCCTTATTTAGCCCCGATGCCTTATCGTGGCAAACGCAACGAACCAGGCTATACGCGTTACGTGGTCGAAAAAATCGCGGAATTACGAAATCTGCCGATGGAAGAAGTCGCGTATCAAACGACGCAAAACGCCCATCGTTTGTTTAGGATCAACGCCAATGGTTAAGGAGCATAAAGAAAAAATCGAAGAGATCATTGTCGTTGAAGGCAAAGACGATACCAAACGTTTGAAGGAAGTTTTTGATGTCGATACCATCGAGACGCGGGGTTCAGCCATCAACGAAGCCATTCTTGAACAAATCGAACATGCCCAAGAGACGCGTGGTGTGATCGTCTTTACCGATCCTGATTTTTCCGGTGAAAAAATCCGCAAGACGATCATGGAGGCGATCCCCGATGCACAGCACGCTTTCTTATCCAGAAGAATGGCGGCGCCGCAAAAGCGCGGCAGCAGTCTCGGCGTAGAACATGCCAGTGATGAAGCGATCATTGATGCCTTGCATAAAGTCGTGACACCAGCAGAAGATAATGAACCAAAAATTGCTAGACAAACGCTCTTAGATTATGGTTTAATAGCGGGAGCTCAAGCCCGTGAACGCCGTGAGCGTCTGGGGGATGAATTGAAGATTGGCTATACAAATGCCAAACAATTGGAAAAACGTTTAGCAATGTTTCGGATCACCGAAGCACAATTGCATGAGGCTATGAAGAAAGTCGAGGAAACCTCTTGAACAACTACAAAGATATTGCAACACCTTCAAGAACGCGAGAAATCCTGCAAAAACACGGATTCTCCTTCAAGAAAAGTTTAGGTCAGAACTTTTTGACCGAACCCAACATTTTACAAAAAATCGTCGCTACCGCTGAAATCGATGAACACACTAATGTCATCGAAGTCGGACCGGGAATTGGCGCATTGACCGAACATCTAGCACGTGCGGCACACCAAGTTCTAGCGTTTGAGATTGATGATCGTTTGATTCCAGTATTGGAAGATACCTTGAGTCCCTACGACAATATCAGAGTTGTCCACAACGACATTTTGAAGGTTGATTTGAAAAAAGAAACCGCCTATTTCGATCAAGCGATGCCGATTAAGGTGGTAGCGAATCTGCCGTATTACATCACGACACCAATCATGATGCACATCTTGGAATCAGATTTAGCTGTCGATGAGCTGGTGGTCATGATGCAGCGAGAAGTTGCGGATCGTATCTCGGCGAAGCCGGGAACGAAAGCCTATGGCTCATTGTCGATCGCGGTTCAATATTACATGGAAGCCAGCACAGCCTTCATCGTGCCGAAGACGGTCTTTGTCCCGCAGCCCAATGTCGATTCAGCGATTTTACGTTTGGTTCGCAGAGAAACACCAGCGGTGGAAGTCACGAACGAAACCGAATTTTTCAAATTGACCAAAGCGGCTTTTAATATGCGCCGCAAAACATTATGGAACAATTTATTAAGCAGCTACGGAAAAGATGAAGCTACGAAAGCTTGGCTAGTGTCGAGTTTGGAACAAGCCGAAATCGATCCCAAACGTCGCGGTGAAACCCTGTCTTTAGAAGAGTTTGCCCGCTTATCTAATACGTTAGAAGCGAATAAAAAAAAGTAAACAACGAGCGCTCAGAATGATTTTCTGAACGCTCGTTTTGTTATATACTTCTTATTTTTCCTGAATTTTTCAAATAGGATGTGACATCTTCCTTCAATACATCAAATGTTTTGTCACTCGTTGTAATGTTCAAAATAAACTGAACAGCTTCTTCTTGGCTAAAGCTAGTTGAGTAACCATTAGCAATCAAAAATGTCACCATGGCGACCAAGGCCGTTCGTTTATTGGCATTTTGAAAAGGATGTCTTTTAGCAAGATTAATAGCTAATATCGCGGCTTTATCGTGAATTTCTGGATAAATCTCTTTACCAAAAACAACTTGCATAGATTGTTTGACGCATATATCTAAGGCAGAGGCATCTCTTACTCCGATCATTTCTCCTGCGGAAGTTTTTGAGATTAATTTGGCATTGATTCTAATTATGTCTTTGACGGTTAAATAAATCATAAATCTACCAAATCTTTGATTGCTTCATCGTATTGAGTCATAACTGAATCGACAATCGAATCAATGTCTGCCACTTCGGTTGCTTTTTCGATTTTAAAGCTGCCGTCAGGTAAAAGGATGTATTGAATAGAATCACCGGTAGTGACGCCAAGTTGTTCTTTTACTTCTTGAGGAATGGTTGTTACATCGCTATTACCTGATTTTCTGATTTTATATGATCTTGTTGATTTATCCATAATACTTCTCCTCGTAATATAGTTTTTAGAGTGATAAATCACTCCAGTTTTATT
>NZ_JCAFYN010000063.1:0-17522 GCF_059374735.1 Enterococcus sp. GPZ-007
GTGGATTAATCACGACAAAAAGACAAACTGACAGAAGAAAAAGAAATCTTTTTCTTCTGTCAGTGGTTGTTATTGAACTTTATCAGTGGTCCCAATGATCGGAAACCTGCTATGAATATGCTTTTACACTTCAATGATTTTTGGTTGGCGTTTTACATATGGTAAGAATTTTTGCAGCACATCTTCCGTTCGTAATTTCAAATAACCGGTTGTCGTCCCATCGCTACAGCCATAGTACTCCTGTTGGCAAACATCTTTATCTAAAACCAGCTGAACCTTTTGGGCTTTCTCCAATAATGTGCTAAAGATCGTCGCCGCGCCAATTTTTGTCCCTAGCATTTCATCCATCTGTTCTGCCGATGCAAATGAGACGCGAGCGATTTCTAATGCCTGACTGAATTCCTTCGATTTGAAGGGCTTGTCGCCGCAGGTTACAAACAGATAGAAGTTTGTTTTTTGGCGATTGCATAAGAACAAGGTTTTGACCATTTCCATATCCAGTCGTTCATTGATTTGCTTGCAATCCTCCATCGTAATGACTTCTTCTGTTTCTACTCGCTCAAAATCCATCCCCAACTTTTCCAAAACTTGATAGACTTTTTCCTGTAATGGCGTGCTGCAAGTCGCTGGAACCGCCGTAAATGCTTCACTTACTAAAACCATTTTCCTCACCTCTATTTTTTCTCGATAGACCGTCGATTCTACTAATCTGCTAAAGCAGGAAGGGAGATTCGCAGTATTTCTATTGAATAGTTATTAGCAGTAATTTATCATAGAATCATAGATTACAAAAACGAATTTTCAGCATATTAAGCATGACAAAAACAGATGCAAAGGTGTGGAAACAACCATGGATATGAATATTCAAAAATACATCGCTTTCGTTAAAACCGTCGAACTCGGCAGTTTCACTAAAGCTGCCAAGATTTTGAACTATTCCCAATCAGGGATCAGCCGCATGATTAATGATCTCGAGCAGGAATGGGGAATTAAATTGCTGGAACGGAATCGTGCGGGGCTGCGGCTGACTTCAGATGGCATGAATGTTTTGCCCTATGCCAAAGAGCTAGCAGAAAAATATCAAACTCTGCAAAATCAGCTGGCGGAGCTTGGTCACTTAGACACTGGTTTGATCCGGATCGGAACTTTTTCTAGTGTCGCGACCCACTGGCTGCCTGAAGCGATCAGAGTCTTCCAAAAGAATTATCCAAAGATCGATTTTGAATTATTGCTAGGCGACTATGACGAGATTGAGCAATGGATACTGGACGGCCGCGTTGACTTCGGCTTTTCTCGCTTACCTGCTACCAATGAGCTAGAGCAAAAATTTCTGCATAATGATGAGCAGCTGGTTGTTTTACCACAGGGACATCCTTTTTTGTCCAAAGAAAAAATCGATGTAACGGACTTAGCCGATCACTCTTTTATTCTGCTGGAACGTGAAGGTACTTCCGACATCACTGAATTGTTAAACGTTGCACAGGTGCAGCCTCAAATCAAATTTCGTACTTGGGACGATTATTCAATTTTAGCGATGGTGGAGAAAGACTTAGGAATCAGTATATTACCTAAATTAATTCTGCAGCGAATTGCTTATCAAGTAGAAGCCAGATCCCTTGTCAAGCCGGTCTTTCGCAAGGTTGGAATCCTTTATCGCAACGAATCTCTACTCTCTTTGGCCAGTCGTGAATTTCTAAAATCCTTCAATGAATTTTGAAATAGAAAGAACTTATTTTTCACTCCGTTAGTTCAAAGAATCACAAAAATTTCGAATTTTATGGTTTTTCTTTTTTGTTTATTGTTATAATTATAGAAAAAGACCTACGGGAGGATTTATGGCACAGATTATTTTTTATATTTTGATTGGTCTGATGATCTTTCAAGCGTTTATGCTTGTGCGCGATGTGGTGACTCATCGTGACGATTTAGGACCAGGGAACTGGTTAATTAATGGAATTATTGGGTTTATTGCCGATTTTGCGGATACGATCGGAATTGGGAGCTTCGCTCTTACGACCATGATGTTAAACATCACAAAACAAAACGATGATGACCGGAAATTACCGGGAATTTTAAATGTTGGACATGCGATTCCAGTTCTGACGGAAGCAGTGATTTTCGTCACAGTAATCAAGGTCGATCCAATGACCTTAGTTTCTTTGATCGTCGCAGCGATGATCGGTTCATGGTTCGGATCAAAATTCGTTACAAAAATGTCAGAAAGAACGGTACAAAAATGGATTGGCTGGGCACTGTTGATCACAGCTATTTTAATGCTGCTACGTCAAACTGAAGTCATTGATTTATTAGGAAAAGGCAACACAGCTACGGGATTAACCGGTGTAAAGCTGATCGCCGGAATTGTCGGAAACTTCTTTTTTGGGGCTTTGATGACAGTCGGTGTTGGTCTGTACGCGCCATGTATGGCAATGGTCTACATGCTGGGGATGACTCCTTTAGCAGCCTTCCCGATCATGATGTGTTCATGTGCAGGATTACAGCCAGTCGCAAGTATCAACTTTATTCGTGAAAAAGCCTACTCAAGAAAGATTGCTCTAGCGATTACGATCGGTGGGATTCCTGGTGTAATCATCGCTTCCCAATTCTTGATGGGACTGGATATTACCATGATTACGTATTTAGTTATTGTCATTATTTTCATTACCGGAATTCAATACATTATAAAATCACGTAAAACTGCTACAGCTTAAATCATACAGTTTGAAAAAGGCTTTGTACCAACCTTCGGTACAAAGCCTTTTTTATTTCTCTATTCGATCTTCTCCGCGATGGAAAGCCTTGACCTTCTCTAAAATAAAGAGAACCCCCACCAACACTAAAATCGAGATCGACAGCAATAATGAATTGGCGCCATTACCATGTGCCAGCAACAGTTCACGCAGAATCGCGGTGATACTGATTAAAATCAAATAGCGAACAGGAATATGATGCCCTTCTTTGATGTACCGCAGCAGCATCAAAATCACTTCTAGTAAAATAAAGAGCGTGGCAATCTCGTCAATTAACAGCGTCAACTCGGAGACATTATTCAACGGGATCACATGCAAGACGATATTAACGATACCTTCTCCCATCACGATGACTACGACGATAATCAGTAGGGCCAATAAGATATCAACGACCGTACTGATCGCTTTTTCAAACTTTAAAAAGTAATTTTCTTTCATCCTGCATCCCTCCATCCGATCGTTAGCTAAATTATAGCAAGTCTTAAATCAAATCAGAAAGAATATGCATATAAGAAAGGCTTCGCGAACTCGCTCAGCTTTTGAGCACCAAGTAGGTACTGTTCCACATCAGCTCCAAAGACCGATCGCTGTGTCTCACAGCAATAAGACCAAAATATTTCTAAATTGCCAAGAAACACGATGATCGCAGGAATCGATGTTGATTGGTACCTACTTGGTGCTTCTCAAATTTCGAAATATTTTTGCTTATTGCCGATATGCTAGTTCTGCTTAACGTAGTTTAGCAGTAACTGTATGCGTAGCTTGCGTAGAAAAGCTAGTTCGTAAAGCCGGACATGGATACCCTTGCTCTCATAAGCTTTTTGCATGTGAAAATTTTATACTCCCTTAAAGAATCAAAAAAGACCTCATGACTCTATACGAGCTCATGAAGTCTTACTAATTATGAATGTAGTTTTGCTTCTCTAGCTAACGCTAAGCAGCCGATCGTTCCAGCGTTGTTGCCCAGCTTTGGTGTCACGATGTAGTCTTCTAGTTCTGGTGTTTTCACGTATTCATTGACTAATTCTTTGAAACGCGCACGGACCTTTTTGACTAAATGCTCCTGCTGCATCACACCGCCGCCGAAGATGATCACGTCTGGCGAAAACATCAGTGTCGTATTGTAGGCGCATTGGGCGATGTAATCCGCTTCGATTTCCCAATATGGATCATCTTCGCTTAAATCTTGACCTTTGCGTCCTAACCGTTTTTCAATCGCTGGACCTGCCGCCATTCCTTCTAAACAGTGTCCGTGGAAAGGACAGCTGCCTTCAAAATCATCTTCAGGATTGCGGCTGACTAGTACGTGCCCCATTTCAGGATGACTGAAGCCTTCGACAAAGTTGCCATTTTGCAGTGCACCGCCGCCGATACCTGTGCCGATCGTATAATACACGACACTGTTGACACCATCGCCACGACCTTTCACATATTCACCATAGCAAGCCGCATTCACATCCGTGGTCCAAGCAATTGGTAAATCAAACTCTTTTTTCATGGTACCGACAAAATCAAAATTCTGCCAAGCCAATTTTGGTGTAGAAGTAATGTAGCCATACGTCTTGGAATCGCGATGAATATCGATCGGTCCGAATGAGCCGATACCGATACTGACTAATTGCTCTTCATATTTCTTGAAGAAGTCAATCACTAGTTCCATTGTTTCTTCTGGTGTCGTCGTTGGATAGCTGGCCCGCTCGATGATTTCAAGATCATTATTTCCCACAGAGCATACAAATTTTGTCCCGCCGGCTTCGATTCCGCCAAATAATTTTTCCACTAAGCTTCACTCACAATCATTTAGATTTATTCAACATACAGAGTCACGAATTTTGCGTGCCCGATGTTCTCGAGTTCTATTGTATCATTAATTATTGGCAGCGGTTCCTTTGTTTATTATTTTAACTGATTTATCCTCAACTAGCGAATTGCTATAAGCATGTCTTATAACAGAAAAACGGAGTTAGTTAATAAACTTATTCAGCTACATCAATGCGGCTTTGATTGTTTTCGCTGCGTTCACTGGATCTGCCGCATTCAAAATCCCGCTGCCGACAATCACAATATCCGGCTCTAACGCGACATAATCACCAATGGTCTTGCTATTGATTCCGCCAGCCACAGCTACCTGTACTTTTTTTGTATGTTGTTTTAGTTCTTTTAAATCCTCCAGCGGTGTTCGTCCGGCATGCTGCTGATCCGCTCCGGTGTGAACCGCAATGATATCCACGCCCAATGCTTCGATGACTGGCACTCTATCAGAAAAATTCTGTACACATATTAGATCCACCATTACTTGCCGTTTTTGCTTCTGCGCCTGCTCCACGCAGCCCTTGATCGTCAAATCATCCGTGATACCCAACACAGTCACATATTCGGCACCAGCATCGTAGGCCAACTGCGCTTCATACGCACCCGCATCCATGATTTTTGCATCACATAAAACCTCAAGATCAGGATAATATTTCTTGATTTGCCGAACCGCCTCTCGCCCAGCGTCAATTAAGAAAGGTGTTCCTACCTCCACAATATCTACGAAAGGATGAATGTCCTTCAAGGCTTCCAACGCTTCACTAAGCGTTAACTCGTCAATCGCTAGCTGTAATTTCATTTGCTATCCTCCTATTCCAAATTCGCATGCTTTTCAAACGCCCGATCAGTCGGCACTTTCTGCTCTAACGCCAATTCAACGATCAAAGAGTCCGCCAGCAGCAGGACTGCTTCTTCAAACATACTGCCGCCGGGTAAGATTCCCTTTTGATTCTCTTCACTTTCAGGTAGCTTATCGGTATAGGCTGGGATCCGAATCACGCCCGCAGATAGTTTTCCTAAGCTTGATTCTGGAAACACCGTCAGGCTGATAATCTTCCCGCCGATTTTACTGGCTTTACTGGCGGTATTGATCAGAGACGTGGTTTCTCCTGATGCGCTGGCAAGGATTAGTAGATCATCAGGTAAAAATGCTGGTGTTGTCACTTCACCAACAACATAGACCTCGTACCCTAAATGCATCAAGCGCATTGCCAATCCTTTCAGCATCAACAGTGAACGACCTGCACCTGATACGAAAATCCGTTGGGCCTGTTTGATGCCGTTAACTAACTGATCAATCTGGCTTTGATCGATTTTCTTCAAGGTATTTGCCAACTCCATTGCGGCTGTGTAGGCAACTTCTTTCGTTTCCATCTTACTTTCCTCCATTTTTATAGCTGGCAACAAACATATCCAATGCTCCAGTAAATTCCAATTGTTCGATTCCCGCTGGAATTAAGAGCGTTTCCCCCTTCGATACCGCCATATCATTTATTTTTCCGGCTCCATCTACTATTGTGATAAAAGCAAAGCGATCCAGTTGATATGAACCGAGTTCCTTCGTCTTGATCCGACTTAAACTATATAATCCCGGCTCATCCCAATAATCGGTGATTTCGCAGCCGGCTTTTGGGTAAGGTTCAATCCAGACAAAGCCTTCTGAGGTATCGGGCACCAAAACATTTTTCAACACTTTGTCGATGTGTAATTCTCTTTCTTCCCCGGTATTTGGATCAACCCTGCCATAGTCATACAAACGATAGGTCAGGTCGGCATTGCGAGAAATGTTGTAGGTCAGCACATCGCGATTGATGGCATGTAAGGTTCCTGCAGGAATATCAATAAAGTAATCTTTCTTGGCAGGCAGATATTTCAATAGTTTTCCCCAATCACCTGCATGAGCCCATTCCGCAAACTCTGCTTTGGTTTTCGCGTGGTGGCCAAATTGGATTTTGCCATCGGCTGGTGTGTCCAGAATGACCCATGCTTCTGGTTTTCCCCGCGAATGATCATGCTTCAAGGCATAGTCATCGTCTGGGTGGAGCTGGACCGATAAATCGGCTAAGGGATCCAGTAAGTTGACTCGAATCGGCAATTCCTCCGTGTCGCAATTAAACCAATCTGGACATTTTGTATAAAGCTGAGAGAGGGTCAGATCAGTGCCTGCTACCGGACAATCCGCTGCACCGGGCAAAGCGACGACATTGTAAACTTCGCCAATCGGATAAATATCTGTCTGATAATTGAACGTTTCCAGCATTCGTTTGCCACCCCAAATGCGCGCTTCGAAAAATGGCAAAATCTTTACTATTTGTTTTTTCATCAAAAATCACCTCTTCTATTTATGTTTCCGCTTACAATTCAAATTATACATTCTTCTATTTCTTTAGCAACACGCCCCAATACGTTGAAGACTTGGGGCGTGTCAGACTCTTTTAAATATCTTCTGATTTAATCACAGATAGAATTTCTTTATATAGAAGCAATTTCCCCTAACTTAACAAATAGCTTATCAAAGAATATTTGATGCAGCTCGCCATCACGATCGGCGCAAGCATCTTCAACGACAATCACTTTGTAGCCATGCTGGTAGGCATCCAAAACAGTCGCATAAACACCGTTGGTAGTCGCAACTCCTGTTAGAATAATCGTATCAATCCCACGTCGCCGCAGTTGCAAATCCAAATCCGTTCCAAAGAAGGCTCCTGGATTGTGTTTGGTTACCTTGATAACATTTTCAGCAATCTCATCTTCCGCGATCGGCATCACATATTCAGAAAACTCCGCTGGAATATTGGCATACGCTTTTCCGCTGTTTTCTTTATTTAATAACTGCATCGTTTTTGGATCGACATTTACTAGAGTAATCCAACCTGCCGTATTTTTAAAGCTTTCAACCAATTGATTGTTTTTCTCTAACACCTCTGCGGCTGAGTAAGGTTTCAATTCGCCAGTACCCATAATGCCTTTTTGCAAATCGATCACAGCCAATGCCGTTCTCGCTAAATCTAAGTTCTTCAAACAAAACACTCGCTTTCTCAAAAAGTTCCTTTAGGGATTTACGCCAATTTTTTCTAGAAATCTAGCCAGATGTAACGATTTAATAAGGGAAGCGTTTCATTTAAGATCTGAGCTTAATCCTCTTACTAGGTACAATAAAAGAAGATCAGTGGGGCGTTTGTCTGAAGGGGGAAATTTTATGAAAAAAGCGTTGCTTGTTGTCCATCGGTATAAATCAGAAAAAGATGCAGATTGGGGCTCGGTCGCAACCGATTTTGGCACTGCGGATATGATTGGAAACATTGCTAAATTGTACACCGATTATGATTGGCGCCCCGCCACATTAACAGAGGCACGACAGCTGCTGCATGAGATCGAGATCGATCTGCTTATGCTAGTTCCGATCTTAAAGGGCTACGCGGAAGAATTTAATGCGTATCCTCATGTTGAAGTTGACTACTTGAAGGTTGGCGAGTATGGCAACATAAGCAAGCCTCCTTTTCCTTTTATGAGAAAAGAAAAATTTAAATAAAAATGCTGCGAAAAGAATTTTTTTCGCAGCATTCTTCGTTTTCAATTAATGGTCTTTTTAAATCTATATGAGACCTCAGTTTAGGCAATTTTCGACTCCTTTTTTGGATTAAATAAAACTGTGTGCTGATTTTGTAGCTTCTCTTTGAATAATCTATTCGATGAACCAACGATCTTGCCTTTAGCAATTAGATGGTGCAACTCATTGTTTGATAAACTCAGTTTTTCTTTCAAAATCGTAAAGAGCTTGATGTCTAATGGGCACTCCGTTTGAATTGTCACGGCTACCTCTTCGTCCAGTTCGAACAAATCACCTAAAACTTGGTATTCAATACTTTGGATCACTACACCATTTTTCTTTAATGTTGCTTTGTCAGTGCCGTACTTTTTCGAAAGCGTTAAGTCATTCTCCTGAAAAAGAGCCAATAAATCGGCGTCTAGCTTATTCGTATGAATTCTTGATAAAATGGTCGAATTCCAGCTAGTCTTACATTTTTTGCAATTATAAATCAACCAAACATCTAAGTATTTGCCCTGAGCATTGATCCGAAATCTTTCAGAGCAGGAAAACTCTGTATCGGCATTACATTTCTTACAATGCCGTGTTATCGTGGGAACTTTCAAGCATGTCACAAACCATTTTATCTTCCTCACCTTCAACATCCTCCCTAAATCACAAGATAGTCATCCAGTGTATGGTGGAATCACCATTTCCATACTCCCACTCCTTTCAAAAAAAGACTCTCTTCTACAACAAAGTTATCTGATTTAGACAACCTTATTGTAAAAAAGAATCTTTCTGCCGACTTCTGAATTCTTGCTCTATTCGATGGGAATACACATATCCAAGTGTACATAGTCCTTTTTCCAGTCGATTTCGCGATAGATCGTCAATCCATATTTTTCTCGCATCTTATATCCACTCCTTGGAAGCCAGATTCTAAAAAAACCTTGCATCACTCGAAAAATATCATCGATCGTACCATTATATGGAAAAATAGCATACTTACCGCCCTTTATTATCATTGTATTATTTTCTTTTACTTCCTCTTCAATCATAAAGCACAGATCACAAATACTGTGATCATCAATCGCAACAGCTGGATCATTGTAAAATTTTTCTATCATTACAGTAGTGCCATCGTAGTAAGCACTCTCTTCAACTAGCGATGTCCAGCTATTTTTCAAATCACTATAATTCCCCAGTACTCTTTCATAAACAACATACAGATCATTCAAATCTTTTGTTTCAATCTTCGTCTGATACTCCTCGAATGTATCTAAAACTTCTTGCTTATGAGGAGAAAAAGGATTTGAAATCGTTGTTGCGTCCAACGTTTTTCTATATTCATTCGGTGAAATATGATAGTGTTCCCTGAATAGCGAACTGTAATTAGACGCACTATATCCATAATCCAACCCAATATCAGTAATTCGTCTCTCTTTTTGAATTTTCAGATCAATCGCACTTTGTTCAACTTTCAAACGCTTGATAAAGGAATAGACACTTTCACCAGTCACCTCTTTGAACATCCGACAAAAATAATATTTAGAAAAAGAAAGGTGCTTTGCTACTTCTTCAACTGTGATTGGTTCCTCAAAATTAGCCAAAATATAGTCGATACTTTCATTTATGAGATCTTTTTTATCCATCGTGGGACCTCTTCTCTTGTTTAATCACTTCCATTTTATCATTTCATCTATTTGACAACTCACTGTTTTCTCAAATGATTTTGGTTTACGATAAGTTCGATTGTTACTAATGCAGATACTGCATATAGAGTTAATTTGTGAATCTGGAGAAAAATGACACTGCTATAATAGATTCTTATTTTGTCCTTCAAGAATTTAACCCCCACTCTCCTGTAAGAAAAGTGGGGGTTCCTTCATTTTTGTTCCGTCAAAAACTGATAAACCGCTCCGATCAAATTCGCTTGGCTTAAGAATTTACATGGCATGATAGATGCCTTTAATTCCTTCGCTCCCTTTTGCAATAACAGCTCTTGCACCCGTTCTTCTAGATTCGCCAATAAATCTTCCCGCGTCGAAATCCCGCCGCCGATCAATACCCGATCCGGATCCAACGATATCAAAACGTTATAGATTCCGATACTCAGCACATTATAAAACTGATCGATTTGTTCTTGCGCCAGCTCATCGCCCGCTTCGGCTAAATCAAAAACCTCTTTGCTCGTATACCTGCGATCATCTGCTTTGATCTTCGAATAACGTTTCGCCATCGCAACCGGACTACCTAGATCACTCAGTGTTTCCAGTGTCTCATTATTCATGATCTGATAGCCGAACTCGCCGCCAAAAAGATTTGCGCCCGTGCGTAATTCTCCATTGATCACGACGCCACCGCCGATTCCTGTGCCGATAATCATCATGGCAGCTGATTCTAGCCCTTTTGCATTACCCTGCCAAACCTCAGCTAGCGCTGCGCAGTTTGCATCATTTTGAAAAGAGACAGGAACTCCCAAAAATTCTGCTAATTCCTGTTTAATCGGAAAACGATGTAGATAAGGAACGGCACTCACACCGTAAATCACGCCCTCTTCGGCATTAACTGCTCCCGGGGCGCTGATCGCTACACCCTCAGTGATTTGGTGCTCTTCTACTAACGATTTTAAATACGTTTTCATTTCATCCCAGGTTTTTGGTGTCTCAAAGCTGGGCAGCTCTGTTAATTCGTCATTTTCCCATAATCCGCTTTTGATCGCTGATCCGCCGATATCGATTGCTAGCATTTTTTTACTCATTCGTTGCTCCTCCTAGTTGTTACTTACTAGTTCAAATTTTAAAGAAGATGATCACTCGATACAATATCAAACGCGGTAAAAAAACAAATTCCAACAAAAAAACCAACCTTTTCAGATTGGTTTTTCGAATAGATTATACTAGCCGATCAACATCGTACTCAAAGCCGTTTTGATCGCTGAGCTGTTTATAAAATTCACCGCTTTTCTTGATTGTTCTTTTTTGCGTTGGCAAATCAAGTGACACTAAACCATAGCGATTCTTGTAGGCATTGATCCATGACCAGCAATCAATGAACGTCCATAGGTGGTAGCCCTTGATATTGCAGCCGTCATTGATCGCTTTCCAAAGATAAGCTAAGTGATCTTGAATGTACTCAATACGATAATCATCGATCACTTGACCCGTTTCATCCATGAAACGTTCTTCATTAGCAACACCCATCCCGTTTTCTGAGATAAAAGCTTCGATATTGCCGTAGTTGTCTTTGATATCCATACACAGATCATGGATGCCCTTTTCAAAGATTTCCCAGCCGCGGTATTCATTCATCCGGCGACCTGGCATCACATGATTTTCAAAGAACCAGTCTGGTAAAAATGGACCTTCTTGATTGATCGCAGTCAGACGCGCTTTCACGCGACGCGGTTCGTAATAGTTTAGACCTAAGATTTGAGCAGTGTTTTCCTTAATACATGCCAGATCTTCTTCGGTATAATCAACTGGCAGCTGATCGTATTCCCGCAGCAGTTCAACTAATTTTTCAGGATATACCCCTTTGACCATCGGATCTAAGAAGCTGCGTACATAAAACAGATCGGCAATTTCTGCTGCCTTCACATCGGCGGGATGCTGGCTCCGCGGGAAGGTTGGACTCAAGTTTAGAATCACACCGATTTTACTATTAAGATCGCGTTTTTTATGCGCCGCAATCGCTTTAGCATGAGCCAAAATCGTAAAATGAGTGGCCTGCGCGCCTCGTTTAAAGTCAATAATGTTGGGATAGTGGAAATCTTCTAGGTATGAACCTAAGATTGGTCCTAACGGTTCATTAAAGGTGAACCAATGATAAACCAGATCATCAAATTCTTTAAAACAAGTATCCGCAAAGTTCACATAGGCATCTACCACTTCTCGTGATTCCCAGCCGCCCTTATCCTGTTGAGCCGCGGGCATATCAAAGTGATATAGGTTGGCGAATACTTTGATGCCATTGTTGTTCATTTCCGTAAATAGATCACGATAAAATGCGATCGCTTTAGGATTTACTTCGCCTGTACCATCTGCTGGAAACATCCGTGCCCAAGAAATCGAGACCCGAAAAGAATTATGTCCGGTTTGTTTCATGA
Organism: Enterococcus sp. GPZ-007; assembly: GCF_059374735.1. Lineage (NCBI taxonomy): Bacteria > Bacillati > Bacillota > Bacilli > Lactobacillales > Enterococcaceae > Enterococcus > Enterococcus sp. GPZ-007. Next base: position 12,203 of record NZ_JCAFYN010000063.1, read on the forward strand.
GTTGAACATCTTCCTTGTAGCGGTGGATATGATCTGTTGTTGTTTCTGAACTGATTCCTTGATAAAACCGATAAGGCTGTTCCTTATACCAGCGCTCCCATACTGTTTCTGCTTTTCCTGTTTCGCCACGACCTTCTGATTGCTCTGCTGACCAAGCTGAGCCCCACCAAAAATCCTCTGGAAATGTTAATTGCTGTTTATTCATTGTATCCCCCTATTTCATAGTCATTCCATTAGTCGTTCCAAAGATACACTGTAAAACAGTCACCCTAAGTTCGACCCTTTCTTGATTGCGTATTCATCATAACATCGCTTTCATAAAAATGGAATAGGTCTTTTATTAAAAATATATACTTTTAAAAATAATTTATTCTTTTAATCGCAAAATCATTGATAAAACCGCGTAAAAGTATATAATTATTTATATCTTTTATTGCGTGATCAAGGAGGAGACAATGAGAAAGAAGACAAAATATATGGAGGTCTATTTAGACGTAAAAAGAAAGGTTGAAGAAGGTACTTACGCGATTGGGGAAAAGCTGCCAGCGGGGACTGAGCTGGCTAAACAGTACAATACGAGTAAACTAACGGTCAAAAAAGGGTTGGACATGTTGGTTTCAGAAGGCGTTCTTCATAGCCGAAGCGGATTTGGTACCGAAGTATTACGAAAACCCATCCATAATTCAAAGGTTTTTGGTCCTAGTGAAGGGCTGATGAGTGTCGTGGGTGAGGAGCATGTTGATTCGGAGATTCATACCTTTTCGATTGAGCTGCCTTCTAAAAAAGTGGCTGAAATGCTGCAATTGAATGAGAAGGAATATATCTATAATATCGTCCGTAGTCGCTTTGTCGATCAACAGCCTTATTCATTGGAGCAGACATTTATGCCTTTGTCGATCATCCCCGGGTTGGAACCTAAGCACCTGAAAAAATCAGTTTATTCCTATATTCGTGATGAATTACATTTGGAGATCAATGCCTCCCATGTTTGGATGAAGGGTGTCCTCGCGACAGAATTTGATGCAAAAATTTTAGGGATCGAGGTTGGCGACTATATGATCGAGGTTGAAAAGAGTGTCTCTTTAGCAAACGGGACCCCTTTCGAATACTCCATCACCAGACATCTATATCAGGATTTTGTTTTTGAAGCTGTTTTTGTAGAAAATTGATTTCCCAGAGCTGAGTAAATCAGCTCTTTTTTTGTCAGTTATGCTTTTCGCAGTTTAATAATTTTGAGCTGTAGTTTTACTGTTTAGAAAGATAAAAGACTAGCTGTTTAGCATAATGATATGCGTATTGAGCATAAAATTATTTTTCCGTTTTTGGGAAAAATAGACTCTTTAAAACGAAATAACTGTCACTTCTTGATAAAAGTATATATTTTTCAAAAAAGGTATTTACTTTATTGCAAATCCGTTTTATTATGTAACCAAGGTAAGTGCTTACAAAAATAATTACTTGAAAAAAAGGAGAATTTAGCGTGGACAAAACTAGTAAAAAGGAACAGCTCTTTGAACGCTTCGGTATTATCGCGACGAAGCTAGGTAATCAAATCCACATGCGGACGTTACGTGACGCCTTCGCCACATTCATGCCATTCATGATGTTGGCTGGTTTCGTCACCTTGATCAATTACGTTATCTTAGAACCGACAGGCTTCATGGGGAAAATCGTCAATCCAGCAACCTTGATGAAAATCCAGGAAATCGGTATGTCAATTGCCAATGGTACTCTGAGTATCACTACTCTGCTAGTTGTTGCTGCAGTTTCTTATCATATGTGTGTCAGCAGAAATTATACGAATCATATTGCAGCAGTTTTAGTCTCAATCTCGACATTCATTGTCTTAACACCAATGAAAACCATGTTTCTGCCTGAAGGTGCGAAAAAAGCGATTGAAGTAACTGGTGTTATTCCTGGAGATCATACTGGTGCTTCTGGTATGTTCGTGGGTATCTTTGTCGGTTTACTTGCGACAGAAATATTTATCAAATTATCAACCAATGAAAAATTACAAATCAAATTATCTGGGAATATTCCACCAGCTGTATTGAAATCATTCAACGTACTGATCCCGATTATGATCACTGTTACTGGTTTTGCGATTCTATCCTTTGGCGTTAACCAAATTTTCAACATGGATGTAAATGGACTGATCACGAAAGCAATCACTGGACCACTGAGTCATATAACCACTGGGCTGCCTGGTTTTGTCCTGATCACATCGATTGCAAACTTGTTCTTCGGCTTCGGGATTCACCAAGCCGTGATCTCTGGTTCGCTGCTTGATCCATTCCTATTACAAAATATGCAAGAGAACATGGCTGCTTATGCCAATCATGAACAAATTCCGCATATCATCAATATGGCCTTCAAGGATACATTCGCTGTAATGGGTGGTTCTGGGAATACGATCGCATTATTGATCGCAATCTTCATCTTTAGTCGTCGGAAAGATTACAAAGATTTCGCTAAATTGTCTGTGACGCCGGCCCTGTTCAATATCAGTGAGCCGATCATCTTCGGCCTGCCGATCGTGTTTAATCTAAGCTTGATTATTCCCTTCGTCTTGGCGCCGATCTTCTCATTGGTCACTGCCTATTTCGCAACAGCCGCGGGATTGATTAATCATGTCGTCGTCCAGATACCGTGGACCACACCGCCAGTTATCTCTGGCTTCTTAGCGACCGGCGGAGATTGGCGAGCGGCAGTTCTGCAAATCCTGATCATCGCCGTGAGTGTGTTTATCTATCTGCCATTCTTACGGATCGATGAACATGTAACAGCGAAGATGGCGCAAGCTGAGGCTGAAACAGCTAAATAATACAAAAAAGTGTCTAAAGATCATAACGGATCTTTAGACACCTTTTGTTTGTTTTAATAAGCTCCTGATTTAGAGCCGCTTGAATGACTATAAGAAGTTGGTAATGGTACTGGACCGCTCTTTGTTACGTCTTTACCATCTTTATACACTTTTAGATTGCTGATTGTGATCGGTGTATTCGTGGTATCGTGAAGAATATATGCTCCATCACTCTTTGTAGTTAAGCTTGTTTTATATTGCCCAACTAGTATATTGTTGACGAATGTTTGCATATAACCTGAAGCAAAATATTTCACACGCAGATGAACTGTTCCACCGTTATTTACTCGCGGTGCATTGGTGTTAACTGAATAGTATTGTTGCCCCGCTACACCCGCATTTGCTGGGAAATTGATATTGGTCGTGTTGATCCTACCTTGGGCGAAATTAGCATCTGATCCAGCTTGATAGTGTAATCCTACTCCGATCTGACCACTGCCATCTCCGTTTCCGCCAATGACGAACTGCATTTCATAATCGTTTTTATTTCCCGAGATTTTTACATTCGCTGAGAAATCGATCCTTGCATTCCCGCTCAAACTAGCGTTATCATATGGCTTATTGGAATAGAGTAACCGATATGATCCAGGTCTGTTTTGTTCTGTCCCACCAACACCTGTAATGTTCACATCAACTTTTTTCGGTGTTACTCCGGGATTGGGAGCAGGAGTACTCCCCCCACCAGATGGTGCTTTGGTAGAATAGAAGCCTACCCCTTCATAGCGCCAGCCAACTTTTACTAAGTGATTTTTTTCGTTCGCATTCAGCGTATAGTGATGCGTCCCCGTTCTTGCATTGGGATTGTATAATCGATAAACAGGAATACTGCCGCCTGATTGCCAAGCAATTCCTTCATAACGCCATCCCACTTTTACTAAATGATTTTTTTCGCTGAGAGTAGTCGTATAATGGTGATCGCCAACATTCGGATTATACAGACGATAAACTGCTGCTCCTTTCGCCGGTGTATCCCAAGCGATTCCCTCATTACGCCACCCAACTTTTACCAAATGATTTCGCTCATTCGTATTTGCTGTATAGTGATGTTCACCTGAGTTAGGGTTATAGACTCGCAATAAGGTCGCTGCATCCACATCTTCAGCATTAACAAATAGCGCTCCACCAATCAATAAAGCAGCCGCAACAAAAACACTAGACAAAAACTTTTTCATTCTCTTTCCTCCTATTGAACTATTTTATAGTCATACCAACATCAATGATTGTTTAAATCACTTCTTCCCCTTTCTTACTCGACTACATCAAGTCAATGTATTCTATTGAATAAACTATTATAAGATTCATTCCAATCCGTTTCAGTACCTGAGCTTTCATGAACCTGTAAAACTATACCTTCATTAAATATTCATATTTTTTTGGATAAATGATATTTAATGATAACATTTTCGTTATTAATGATTATACACGTTATTTTACATTTGTTCTATCAAAATAATAGCTATCTATCTTTGATAGTAATCGTTGTCTTCCTGAGGCTATTCTCTTTTAAAAGTTATAACCACTTTAGATAAAAAAGGACTTATTCCAAGTGAATGTGTGCTCTCCTTATTTTTAGCTTTTTTGCTGCCTCTGATTGACCAATTTTATACCCTAAACCCATTTGCTAATTGCCGTTCAGCTTTTTCTTTTTTTACGTAAGCCGCTTGAGCATCGATCAATTCTTTGGCTAGCGGTGAATTGTAACGATCAATTTTGATATCGATCTCCTTTAAATTCTCCATCAATTGTGCTTGTTGACGCATGACCTCTTCCTTGTGTGCTTGCAGCAGGACCTTTCGCTGAGAGATCAGCTTAGAACCATCCATGCAGTATTCGATGCACTGCTTAATTTCATGGATTGACATGCCAGTATTTTTTAAACAGCAAACCGTGTGAATCATGTTCAAGTCGGATTCAGTAAACTCCCGATAACCTGATTGATTCTTCGCAACAAATGGCAACAAGCCCTTTTTATCATAAAAACGAATTGTTGAAACCGTTGAATCAGACTTTTCAAAAGTCGATCTATTAATCAATAACGCAGGTATTCCAGTCGGACACGGCTCAAGTCTGACCGAAAGTATTGATGATTTGCAAGCAACAATGCAAGTTAATTTCTTTGGGACTTTCCAGCTCACCCAAGGCTTGCTTCAGATTTTAGCGGAAAACAATGGATGGATCATTAATATAACGATTCCAACTAGTCCAAATCCTTTTTGGAATCCCTTTGCGTATAAATCAACGAAAGCGGCACAAAATGTGATGATCCAGGCTTTAGCCATCGATTTTGAAAAAGAAAAGAAGAACTTGGAGATTTTCAGCATCCATCCTGGTCCAACCACCACTGATCTGAATGGAAATATGACAGCAGAAGGCTTCCATACGCCGGATGATGTTGCGAAAAAAATTACTGACATCATTTTAGATGGCAACTCACACCAAGGTGTATTTTTAGATATT
>NZ_JCAFYN010000064.1:0-16939 GCF_059374735.1 Enterococcus sp. GPZ-007
AATAGAAAAAATTTCATTTTGTTATTATTTTAAATAAAAAAGAGAAGCCAGTTTTCGCTGACTTCTCAAAAATTTCTTCACTTATTTTACTTTTAATGTCGCTAGTTGTTTTTCAATATCCTCTTCTCCAACGTCCGCCGCCAGTAAGGCACAGGCAGTATAGGCACTTTCGACCATCGCAGTATCGAATAAAGTAACCTTCTTATCTGTCATTTCAATAGCCATTTCCAGATTCATTTTCGCGCTGCCAAGATCATAAAAGGCTAACAATTCATCGGCTGAGTTTTCCTCGATCGCTTGTGAGATTCGATCCATTGATGTACCAATACCGCCATCTTCTAAGCCTCCAGCAGTTGTAACCGGAACATCTTTGGCGACTTCACTGATCAAGCGTTTCAAGCCTTCTGGTATTTCTTTTGTATGAGAAACTAACACAACACCTCTACTCACTGAAGACACCTGCCTCGATCATTGATTCAAAAAGATAGGCCGATGACATCGCACCAGGATCGATATGACCGATTGAACGATCACCAACATAGGAAGCACGGCCTTTTGTTGCTTTGATATTTTTCGTTTGTTCAACGAGTATTTCCAATGTTGCTGGATTTAAAGTACCGTTATTTAAATTATCTACTGCTGGCACCCATAAATCTAACATTGTTTTTTCGCCAACCGTCGAATTACCGCGTTTCATGATACCGGCGATTGCTGCCTTCAGCAAGATTTCTGGTTCAGCGGAATCTTTGCTGGCTTTCATCATTTCCATCATAGCTGTCCCATAGAGAGGACCTGATGCTCCACCAACTTTGCTGATCAGCGCCATCGCTGTCGCTTTGAAGATATCTGGAAGTTCTCCATCCAAATCTGCTGCCATCACCGCATCCATGCCTCGGGCCATATTATTTCCATGGTCACCATCTCCGATCGGCGTATCCAGCTCGCTTAAATAGTCTTTCTTGATTTGAATCTTTTCATTGAATAATTCTAAGGTTTTTCGCAAATTATCTGGTGTAAACATAATGGACCTCCTTGAATACTCTTTTGTTCAGCTTGCGATTATTGAAATTTACCAGCTTGAATCCGTTAGTAAGCTTAAAATTACCAAGCGATTGTATGCACAGGTTCATTCAATAAGCGTAAACGTTCGTCATCTAACTTGATCATTGTAATTGAGGCACCGGCCATTTCAAGCGAAGTCATGTAGTTGCCGACTTTGTTGAAGGTAAGTTCGATACCATCTTCTGAAAGGATAGTCTTCGCATCATTGAACATAATGAATAACTCCATCAACGGAGTCGCTCCCATTCCATTTACAAATAAGCCATATTTATCTCCTGCTTGCCAATTGAACTCTGCCTTTAACTTGCCGATGATTTCTTTGGCAATGTCATAAGACGGCTTAATTGCTTCACGGCGATAGCCAGGTTCACCATGAATTCCAACACCAAATTCCATCTCATCATCTGCTAGCACAAAGCCAGGTTTGCCAACTTCAGGAACTGTTGCACCAGAAAGAGCGATACCAACTGTTTTGATATCTTTGACTAAATCTTTCCCATAACTGGCTAACTCTGAAACAGATTTTCCTTCGCGAGCCATTGCACCTAAGATTTTATGAACCAAAACAGTTCCAGCAACGCCGCGACGTCCTTGTGTATAGGTGCTGTCCTCCACCGCTATATCGTCATCAACTAAAACAGAATCAACTTCGATATCATCCATTTCCGCTAAGTCCTTTGCCATGTCAAAATTCATGACGTCTCCCGAGTAGTTCTTAACAACCATCAACGTTCCTTTACCTTTGTCAGTTGCTTTGATTGCTTCATGAATTTGGTCTGGTGTTGGTGAAGTGAAGACTTGTCCGCAAACAGCTGCGCTAAGCATACCATCACCGACAAAGCCGGCATGAGAAGGTTCGTGCCCACTGCCGCCGCCGCTGACTAGGGCAACAGTATCAAAATCATCGCTACGAGCAACCACTAATGTTTCTGGTACCTGTTTCACGTAATCAGGGTAAGCGCCAACTAATCCACCGACCATTTCTTCCACGACATTCTTTGGATCATTGATAATTTTTTTCACTTGCTCCTCCTCCTTATAAGTTAAGGTAACTGTATCCTTTATAATCTTACATTCGATCTTCTTTTAGTAAGCCATAAACAAGTGTGTCCTGCCAAAGTGGGACACCATCATCTGTCTTATTAAAAAAAATATTTTTCCTAAAATGCCCCTCTTTAGTAAACCCTAGTCTTTCTAATAATTTCCAAGAAGCATCATTTTGTGGATGACATTCCGCGAATATCCGGTGTGCTCCTTGTGCGAAAACTTGATCGATCATCATTGAAGCTGCCTCGTAGGCATAGCCTTGATGCTGATAGTCATAATGAAAGACAAAACCTATTTCCCAGCTATCTTCTACTACTTCCTCAAGATAGATGTTGCCTATCACTTTATCTTTAAGACATACTGCCCAAAATTCGTCGGATTCACTATGGCTTAGAGCGATTTCCTTGCTTTGCTGCTGATTGATCGGCTCATAAGGTTCATATTTTACAACACGGGCATCTGAAAGATACTCCAACAGATCTGGCCAATCATTCGGCACAAATTTTCTAATTATTAGTCGTTCGGTTTTTATATTCTTCGTCCCTTTCTCCAAATTTCTTCCTATACTAAGCACATTAGGGTAATAGAAAGATTCTATCACCCCAAAAGATTTACATTGGTAAAGCCATAAATAACAATGCCGCTAAAATAGCACCGATGATTGGACCAACTACTGGCACCCAAGAATAGCCCCAATCTGATCCGCCTTTATTTGGGATCGGCAGAAACGCATGTGCGATCCTCGGACCAAGGTCTCGAGCAGGATTGATGGCATAACCTGTGGTTCCACCAAGTGATAGTCCGATAACTAAAATCAAAATACCGACAGCGATTGGATTTAAGCCATCACCGAATTTGCTCATGCCAAAGGCTAATAAAGCAAACACCAACATGAAGGTTCCAATGATTTCACTGATTAGATTGGCACCCAAGCTGCGGATCGCAGGTCCTGTTGAGAATACCCCTAAGATCGTCGCCTGATCTTTGGTTTCTTTCCAATGCGGATAATAATGAATGTATACTAGAACCGCACCGATAATTGCACCGATCATTTGTCCGATAATATAAGGGACGACCATATCCCAGCCAATTTTTCCGGCGATCGCCATGCCGATCGTTACTGCAGGATTCAAATGTGCAAATGACATGTAGCCTGCAGCATAAGCACCGATTGTAACCGCAGCGCCCCAACCTAGGGTGATCGCTATCCAGCCAGCTCCTTCAGCCTTCGTTTTTCGCAAGCTCACACCAGCTACGACACCATCACCCAATAATACTAAGACCATCGTTCCAATAATTTCACCAATTACCTGCGTTGACATACTCGTGTCCATAAACTCATCCCCTTTAATTTTTGTTACTATATCAGCCGCACAGTAAATTTTTTCTCTCATAAAAATTTAGTTGCCATGTGCAGCTGACTTATTCACTTATTTTTCTTTAGGTTGATGTTTATATTGCATCGTTGCTTGAACTGCTTCTTGCCAGCCAGCGTAAAGATCATCAGTCACTTCTTGATCCATCACTGGCTCATAACGTTGACCGTCGGAAGCAAATTTCTTAATTTCATCGACATCCTTCCAATAACCAACAGCTAATCCTGCCAGATAGGCTACACCGAGAGCTGTTGTTTCAAGATATGGTGCCCGTTCTACCGGTGTTTGTAGGATATCTGCTTGGAATTGAAGCAATAGATCATTTTTCGAAGCTCCGCCATCTACTCTTAATAGTTTGATGTCGGTACCAGAATCCTTGTTCATTGTTTTTACAACATCGGCTGTTTGATAAGCTAATGATTCAAGGGTTGCACGAATGAAGTGTTCTTTCGTCGTTCCACGAGTTAATCCGAAGATTGCCCCACGTGCTTGTTGATCCCAGTATGGTGCACCAAGTCCAGTGAAGGCTGGCACAACATAGACATTTTCACTGCTATCTACGCGTTTTGCATAGTCTTCTGATTGCGGCGCTTTTGTGAACATTCTTAGACCGTCGCGTAGCCATTGGATCGCAGAGCCGGCAACGAACACACTACCTTCCAAGGCATAGGTCACTTTTCCGTCAATACCATAGCCGATGGTAGTCAATAAACCGTTTTCGGAAAGGATCGGCTCTTCACCAGTATTCATAACGATGAAGGCTCCTGTTCCGTAGGTATTCTTGACCATTCCTTTGTCAAAAGCCAACTGTCCAACTAGCGCAGCCTGTTGGTCTCCCGCCATACCTGCAATTGGAACCTTGTTTCCATAGAAATGGTAGTCAGCAGTATAGCCATAGATTTCAGAGTTTGATTTAACCTCAGGAAGAATTTCTTTTGGAATATCCAAGAGATCTAAAATTTCTTGATCCCATTCTAGGTCATAAATGTTATACATCATCGTACGGCTGGCATTGGTGTAATCTGAAACATGCACTTCTCCACCAGTTAATTTCCAAACGAGCCAAGTATCGATCGTACCAAATAGTAATTCACCATTTCTTGCACGTTCACGTGATCCTTCAACATGATCCAAAATCCATTTCACTTTTGTTGCTGAGAAATAAGAATCAATCAATAGTCCAGTTTTTTTCTGGATCATTTCTGAATGTCCTGCCTCTTTTAAATCATCAGCGATATCACTTGTTTGTTTCGATTGCCAGACAATCGCGTGATAAATTGGCTGTCCAGTTTCCTTATCCCAAACGACTGTTGTTTCACGTTGGTTGGTAATACCGATCCCTTCAATTTGATCGGGTTTCAACCCACCTTCAATTAATGATCCTGCAATAACTGATTGAACCGAGTTCCAGATCTCATTTGCATCATGTTCTACCCAACCTGGTTTTGGAAAATGCTGCGTAAATTCTTTCTGCGAAGAACTTACTTCCTTACCGGCTTTGTCGAAAACGATTGCCCTGCTTGACGTTGTTCCTTGATCGATTGACATGATATAAGACTCCATGTTCCCACTCCTTTTCATATTATATTTGGTGCTTTTTTAAATCCGTTAATTGGGTTTCACTAATCTGTTTATCTAATTCTGATTGGTACGCTTCTTTTGTATTCGTATCCCAATCAAAATAGCCGGCCATGGCATCAACGACAGCATCTTTGATCTCCATTAAGCGATGGCTGATAAACAACATATAATTGGTCCGGCGTAATAAATAATCCACCGGGGTTAACGTCATCTCTGCTTCCATTGCATAGCGTAGTGACATTGATTCAGCCAAGGACAAGCCTTCAAAAGTGCCTTGATCCTTCAACGCAAATACTTTTTCCGCATTCGAGCCATACAGGTCCGCAATAAATTTGGCAGCATCAGGACTTAGACCTAGACTTTCACCTTTTTCCGCAAGGGCTTTCAACTCTTCATCAACACTTGCTGGATTAATCTCGCCACCAGAAACTGGGTATTTTTCTGAATCGATGAGTTTATACTTACTATTAGACAGCAAACCAATGATTTCCTTCATTGCACCTGTTGCCATCAAACGATAGTCTGTCAGCTTTCCGCCAGATAAAATTAAAAGGCCGTCTTCAGCAATCGTCAAATCACTGCCGCGGGAAACGGCTGAAGGGTTGTCCTTTGGTTCTTCCTTCGCCGCATCTGTGATAGTTTTTTCTACCTCTGGCCGAGATTGCTTGCCAGCATCATAATCTTTCGCGGCATTGATGATTTTCTCGAAGTTCTCGTCACTGATTTTTTCCTTCTTTGTACCATTGTAATCGCCGCCTGCTTCGCTAATCAATGGTCTCAGACCTGCCCAAGCAGCTTCTATATCATTGATCGACAAATTCGCATCAGGATATCTGCGATTTACGATTTTTAGTAAATAATCAACATCAGCTTGTTCCACTGTTGGATGATTGAAGTCGCCTTGGTAATCTGTATCCGTCGTTCCAAAATAAGTTTTGCTCTCTCTTGGAATGACAAAAATCATGCGACCATCATTTTCGCCGGTATCAAAATAAGTTGGTTGCGGGACTTTTAATTTTTCCCCGTCAACGACTAAGTGGACTCCTTTGGTTGGACGCATATGTGGTTTATGATCAATTTTTTTGTCGAGCTTATTAACGAAATCTGACCACGGACCTGCTGTATTTATTACCAGTCTGCTGTCTATAGTTACCATTGCATCATTCAGTAGATCGGTCGCTTTAACACCTGAAACTTTTCCTTGCTCATCATGAATAATTTCTTCTACCTTCATTCGACTGACAGCAATTGCGCCGTCATCAACCGCTCGTTTGATATTTTCGATTACCAAACGGGCATCGTTATTGCGATAGTCCAAATACACACCACCGCCTAGCAGTCCATCTGACTCTAGCTGAGGCTCACGCTCCAAAATTTCTTCTTTGCTCAACATATAGTTCGCATACTTGCCGCCTGTAATTCCGGCTAAATGATCATAAAGATCCATCGCGACCTTAACAGAAAACATATTGAAGGTTGAACCTGGTTCATCGAAGATCGGTAAAATCATTGGATCCGCCTTCGGAATATGTGGCGCAATGCCCTGAATAATCGCGCGCTCACTGACCGTGTCGGCTACTACCTCAACATCAAAGGTTTTAAGATAGCGGAGTCCACCGTGAACTAGCTTTGTTGACCGTGAGGATGTCCCCTCAGAAAAATCCTGCATTTCCAGCAAAGCGACCGATAATCCAGATGCTGCAGCCTGCAGTGCTACGCCAGCTCCAGTGATTCCACCACCAATGATCACTAAGTCAAAGGTTTGCTCCCCTAATTTTTGAATCATTTTTGGCCGTTCTCGAAAAGAAAACATACTAAACACCTCGCTCTTAATAATGAATTGTTTTTCTAAAAAAGAAAAATACCGTCTTACTTAAAAGGCTGTTTTGTTCAAAGATATCGTGAAGTTAACCTCCCTTTTTTTGTTCGAAGAATAGTATTAATAGAACTTACAAAATCAGTGTATCATAACGAAAAACGCTTTCAAAAAATTTAGATTGTAAATTATTGCTCAATTAGTCCAAATGACTGTCATATTTTGCTTACATTGTTTTTTTTCATAACTATTCGGCTTTATTTTTAATATGCTAGACTATTTATACAGAATCAGATTTTTTGTTGGTAAATTATTAAAGGCAGTCCTGTGGGGAGTTATACCAAACAACCTATCAAAAAGTGACCTTAATCGTCGGATCAAGCATCCAATGAATTAAACATTCTAGGATATGATCAGCAAGATTGTCAAACCAATTGAATTTTTTTTGAGCAGAACATCACAATAATGCGCTGTTCTTATAATGAGTGTTCCTTTCTACTATTATATTACGCTATACTTAGTTAGACCAAAGCTTCTAATTAAGTAAGGAGGTTCCCATGAAAATTCTAGTTATTGAAGATAATGAACAAATCGTTGATGTATTGACGCGCTATTTGAATGAAGCTGGTTATGAAACAGCAGTCGCTTATGACGGAAAAGATGCTCTTCCCTATTTTGATCAGCACAAAGTAGATTTCATTTTGTTAGATATCATGTTACCGCATGTTAATGGCTTTGAAATCTGCCAGCAGATTCGGGAAAAATCTACAGTGCCAATCATTATGATCACCGCAAAAACAGAAGATGCCGATCGGATTTTAGGCTTGGAAGTCGGTGCTGATGACTATATCATCAAGCCCTTTTCACCTAAAGAAGTCCTTTCTCGAATTAAGGCTATCATGAGACGGATTGATTTTGAAAAAGAATCAGCTGTGAAGCAGTTATCACTTGGTTCTCTGCGGTTGCTTTTAGAAAATCGTCAAGCGATTGCGGGTGATAAACAAATAAAACTGACAAAAAAAGAATTTGAGTTGCTTGTTTTATTCGCCAAGTATCCGAATAAGGTTTTTACTCGTGATAATTTACTGGATGCTGTTTGGGGCTATGATTATTATGGCGATAGTCGTACTGTGGACAGCCACATCAAACGATTACGAGCGAAATTGAAAAAAGCTGGTATTGAGGATTGTCAGATTGAAACTGTTTGGGGTGAAGGCTATCGAATCGAGGGACCAGCATGAAGAAAATCACAACGCGGCTGATCCAGCAATTTGTTGGTCTATTACTAGTTTTTGCTATCATGATTGCCTTTTTCTTTGGTATCTTGTTTGCCAAACAAACGGAAGATATGCATCAGGAAGAAATGACACATCGCAGCAAATTGATTAGTGAAACGTTATCTGGTTATTTTCAGTTTAATACACATCAAGGACAAGGAAATGCTAATGGTGAAGGAAACGGCATGGGAGGCTATGGAGCTTTCTTACGTTTTCTCAATCAGATCGCTGGAGAAGATGTTTGGGTAGTTGATACTGAAATGAACGCCATTATCTCCTATCATCATGAAAATTCAGGTAATCAAACATCGCCGCCGGCTGAGGCAAAAAATTTAGTCAATACTACTTTCAAAACAAAGAAAATGCAGGTCGCAAAACAACGACGACTGTTTCAATTACAAGAATTAACGATCGCGACACCGATCATGACTAACGGAACAGTTCGTGGAATCGTCCTGATGCATTCAAAGGTCGATGCGATCCATGAAAACCAATTGGCTGGATATGTGATCTTACTCTTTAGTCTGTTAGGATCTGTGATCGTCGCCAGTATTCTTGCTTGGCGTTTATCCAAACGATTTGTGAAGCCGATTGAATCGATGAGGGCTTACACAAACAAATTAGCCAACGAGGATTATAGTGAAACTCTTTCGATTCAGACGAAAGACGAACTACAGGAACTTGGCGAACAACTAACTCTCCTGAGTCAGCGTTTAGCAGAAGCAAAATCTGCTCGGGATCAAAAGGAACAATCAGAAAAAGATTTTCTTTCTCAAATATCTCATGAACTGCGCACGCCGGTCATGGTGATAAAAAGCTCTTTAGAAGCGATCAATGATGGGTATATTGATGCAACTGAAGAAAAGGATTATTTAGCTCAGCTTCTGAAGGAGAGTACAAGCTTAGAACGCTTAGTCAACGACTTACTTGAACTGAGTCGCCTGCAATCAACTGAGTTTCAGCTTCAAAAAGAGTTAGTTAATCCATTAGATTGTATTACTGATGCTGTAAGAAGCTACCGCATAGCGCTTAAGGAAAAAAATCAGGAAATCACTCTTGTTAATCAGCTTACCGAACCCAAAATGATCGATGGCGATTACATGCGGATTACACAGGTTTTCAAGATTTTGTTAGATAACGCAAATAGATACTCCCCTAAGCATTCGATTATCAAAATTGTTATTTCAAATAAAACTTCAGCCGTCGATATTTCTCTTTCTAACAAACTAGCTGATCCGATAAATGATACCACTCATTTATTTGATTCTTTTCATCGACAACAGCAAAATTATGCAACCGGAACTGGGCTCGGTTTAGCAATTGCTAGACAAGTAATCCTGCGCCACCAGGGACAAATCGCTGCAGAAGCAGATCAAAATCAGTTTATGATAAAAATTCAGTTGCCCTCTCTCTAATTGCCATACTTTTGTCACAATCTCTTCTTATACTATAATTGAAAAGGAGGAGATCATTCATGGTCAAACATAAAAAAGGGCTCGTTTCTATTGCATTAATCTTTGTTGGAATGATGGGATTTGCGACATTGAAAACAGATGCGGCAACAACTGGACAAGGACTTCAAAATTTGCGCTATTGCACGATCAATAATATTTACAAAGTGCCACGAGAAGATTGTCCTTTACGTCAGGATCGGATTCTTAATGGTTTAGATCAAAAAAATACAAGACCACAAAATGGTACAGGTGAACGAACAGGTAATAGAAATAACACTGGCAATGGTAAGCAAGACGGATCAGGACCTGGACGAGTTGATGGACCAAGAGTTCCTGATTGTCCTAATTTTGAAGAAAAACAAAGCCAAAATGCACAAAATACCAGTACAGCACCAGTGGCTGAACCGACTAATTATGGAACACAGCCGCAAGACGGAACCGGAAATCAATACGGGCAGCAAAGTTCCACTCCACAACAAACAAATTATGCGGAACAGACTCAAAATGCGGCAAATTATCAAGCACAGCAACCGGCCCAACAACAAGCAGCCCAAGAGGCAGCGGTTCAACAGCAGTGGCATCACCAGCAACAACAAGAAGCAGCAGCTCGCCAACAAGCGGCCCAACAGCAGCAACAAGCGGCTGCTCAACAACAAGCCCAACAGCAGCAGGCGGCCCCGCGTGTCCATCATAATTACACACCGCAACGAGCGAACGGACATCATGGGAATCGACACCATTAATAATAGCCTAGCAAGATTCCAAAAGGAAATTTTGCTAGGCTTCTTTATGTCCAATCTATTTACTTATCTTTCCGTGCTCTCAAAGCTGATAATATCGAAACAGTATCGATCACTTCCTGCAAAGCAGCTCCTAATAAAGCTGGAATCACACCTGTACTTGCAATCAGCATCAAAACTACACATATCACAATTCCGATCAACACTGATTGACGCGCAATCCTCATCGTATCTTGAGATAAGCGAACAGCTTCTGAAACTCGACTCAAATCGTCTTTTAAAATCACAGCATCGGCACTTTCACTTGCGGCGGTTGATCCGTGAGCCCCCATCGCGATTCCGATATCAGCAACAGCTAATGCAGGAGCGTCATTGACTCCATCGCCCACCATGATGCCTGGTCGATCCTCTTCATTTAATGCTTTTATAACGTTGATTTTTTCTTCTGGTAAACATTCTGCATGAACCTCTGAAATCCCTACTTCGCTAGCGATTTGATTTGCGATGGATTGATGATCTCCAGTCAGCATGATGGTTTTCTCAATTCCCATCGCATTTAGGGCTTTGACCGTAGCCGCGGACTCCTTGCGAACGATATCTGAAAACGTGATATAGCCCATATATTTCGCATCTAAAGACACATAAACGGCTGTTTGCTCACTATCCAATTCAACCGTTGAGCCGGCAAAAGAGGCTTTACCCACACGAATTTTCTTACCATTAACCATCGCTTGGATTCCTTGTCCGGTAACTTCTTCCAGATTTGTTACAGAGAACAAGTCAAGTTTATTCTCTTTCGCGTAAGCAACTAACGAACGTGCTAAAATATGACTCGATTCTTGTTCGCCGCTAGCAGCATAGGTAATCAATTCTTCTTTTGAAAAATCGTCAGCAACAACCCGAATTTCCTCAACTGATAACTTCCCTTCTGTTAAGGTACCCGTTTTATCGAAAGCAATACTTTTTGCTCGAGCCAATTTTTCTATTGTTGTCCCAGTCTTCACAACGATCCCATTTCGACTTGAGCGACTCATCCCCGCAACAAGAGCCACAGGGGCTGCTAAGATCAGAGGACAAGGCGAAGCTACGACCAACACTTCCGCAAAACGAACCGGATCTTTTGAAACAAACCATGCAATACCACCGATTAAATACGCGATAATTGTAAACGGCACGGCGTAGCGGTCAGCTAAACGAACAAAATGTGCAGGCTTAGCTTCTGATTCTTTAACAAGCTTTACCAATGTTTGATACTGACTGTCCTTTGCGGCCTTTCTTACTTTAAATCGCAATGCGCCATCACCATTAATCGAGCCTGACATCAATTCATCATTGCTTTTCTTTTCAATGGGTTTTGATTCACCTGTCAACGAAGACTCATCAACAAAGGATTCTCCTGCCGTCACACGACCGTCAACCGGAACTAACTCACCAGGCTTCACTAAAATCAAATCACCGACCTGGACTTCTTCGACTGATACTTCAGTTAGTTTTTCACCGTCGATTCTATGTGCAATCTGTGGTGAATTATCTAAGAGTGATCTCAGTTCTCGACTCGCTTGATGACTGGCATAGTCCTCCAAGCTATCGCCGCCTGTCAACATAATCAACACCATCAAGCTCGCCCAATATTCACCAACCAACAATGTAGCTACAATTGCGGTAATCGCCAATATATCTACACCATATTTTCCTGATCTTAGCGTTTCAATCATTCCGATCAACATAGAGACCGTCATTATTCCGCCTATGATTGCAACCAACCAAAATGCTAAACGATCCTGATGGAAACCAAATTCCAAAACTAATGCGATGATCCCAATCGCTAAGGTTGATAAAAATTTCTTTGTATTACTCATTTATTTGCGCCTCCATCCATCTTCATAATCAGATTAGCACTCTGACAAGCTAATTGAAAATGGAAACACCTAAATGATAAAGATAATCATTAACAGCTTATATTTACTACATACATATTATAATTATTACAGTCTGAGTCGAGAGAGAATTTGTTATTTAACTTCATCATAGCCTTGTAATTTCCAGCAAAAAAACCGACTGACTGTCGACTTTTTTATTACTCTGAAAGGACTGTTAATTATGAAATTAGCTCATTTAGATAATTTAAAGTCTATCTCGTTAAACACTTCGTAATGGGTAGCATTGAGTTACAATTACTGTTCTGACGTGCTTGTTTTTTGATTTTTTTATATCGTTCAATGATAGAGTTTCGTTGTCAAATGAATCCGTTATTATTTCAGATGTCTTTTCAGATTAATTTGAGTTTCCCAAGTCCTTTGTCAGGCAAATATTGTTCACTTTATTTACCCTGTAAGCATAAAAAAGACCTAAAGATAGTGTGAAACTTGCGTCCATTTTTTTACACTATCTTTAGGTCCTTTTGAGAGTACTCTTCAAAACGTTGTTACTTGAAAATTCTGGTAGAACTCGCCTTGATCAAAGGTAAATTTTAGTACGGAAAAATCAGATAATTCGTCCCCTTGTTCGTAATAAATACGATATTGATCCTGCCAAAATTCAAGCTTATCAGCTTCTTCAGACAGCACATCCATCTCACCAATCAATGAAATGCCCGTATACTTCTCGGCATCATAAAAATATAAGCAAGCTTTCGGATTCGCTAAAAACTGTTGAACTTTATTTGATGAAGTATTGGAATGTAAATATAAACAATTCTCTTCAATTCTGATCGGCTTCAGCATTGCCCGAATCATTGGGTAACCCTCTTCCGTAATAGAACCTAAAAAACACAGCTCTTGATTATCAACTAAGGTTTGAAATTCCTCTTGAACATTCATTTTATCCACCCTTTCTTAAACATTATTCCAAAATAACTAAAAAAAATCAAGATATGTGATAAATAAAACGAATATCTTTATAGTGGTTAATTTTAATTGCAAACCTAATCCATTTTCTCTGTTTAATTATTACTGAAATAACGTTTGACACAAAAAAGCCATGCCAGCAATGAATACTAGCATGGCTTTTGGATTAATGATCCTTCACTGCATAAATATCGCTGTCTTTTGTCTCTTTAAATAGCATGTAACATACACCCGAGAGCAATAGCACGAGAGCACTAATAAATAGCAGCGGAAGAAAAACGGATGCTGATGTTTGTTTGAACAGGATTCCCATCAGTAACTGACCTAATGGGACCGCACATTGACAAACGGCGATGACTGTTGCCATCACTTTTCCCAAATTGTTCTTTGGTGTGATTCTTTGGATCAATGTGATCATGTAGATTGAGATTGCACTAAGCATCATCCCAATCACAATCTCCATTATGATCACTACGATAAACCCCACGCTTGTGCTTGTCACGCTCAATAAAATATTCATAATCAGCAAGGCGATTCCTGATAATGTAAAGACCCGATAAAAATTGTTGAACTTTATGTTTTTGGTCAACGGTCCCGCAAAAACTGCACCGATGATACTTGATAAGCTGAAAACCGCCATACCGACACCGTACATTGTATCATTCGCCTGAAGCGTCATACGCAGGATCACTGGTAAACCGACGATAAAGAAAGAAGTTAAAGCAAAATTGACAGCCGCGGCCATAATGATCGTTTTGAAAATAACTCGGTTATTTTTTACTTCTCTAAAGCCATCTTTCAAATCAGCTGTTAAAATTTGTACGACTGACTTCGATGTTTCGACCCTTTTTTCGAATGGGATTTTTAAGAAACTCTCGATTACTGCTGCGGCAATAAAGAAAACGATACTGCTGCCGACTAACATTTTCGCACCAACTAACCCATAAAAAATTCCCCCAATGATCGGAGCTACCACATTCGATAATTGCAAAATTCCATTAGACAGGCCGTTGATTTTTTCTAATTGGTCCTCTTCGACTAATAAAGGAATACTTGCTCCAACTACTGGTGTATCAAAACTTCCTACAATGGACAGGACGAAGATCAAAAAACCGATTGCTAAAATTGATTCAGAAGTTCCAATGACCCAAAATAGCAATGCTGCAATTATCGCATTTGCCACATCCATCAAAACCATTAACATTTTGCGATCGTACCGATCCGCGATTGCTCCGCCGATCGGCGCGAACAAGACTGGAATACTAGAAATGGCTAACACTGTCGCAAACACATCGGCCCTTCCTGTCACATCTAAAACAAACAACGATAATGCAAAGCGCAAAATCGCACCGCCAAACACTGAAATAAATTGCCCCAACATCAAATAGATAATATTTTTGTTATTCCCTTTCACACTCTTTCCTACTCTCTTTGGTTGATACATTTATCTTAACGAAATCTTAAACTGTGAGCATCAGCCTTAAGTCTCATTATATTGTAATACTTTTAGTCATAATTTTATGAAATCAATCCATAATGTTTCAATCCCTCTAACACGCCATTTTCTGTCTTCGCTACATAGGAAGCTTGATCTTTCAGTTCCTCTGTACCCTCTTTCATCGCGATTCCATAATCTACCAACTCAAACATACTCAGATCGTTGTTCTGGTCACCAAACGCATAAGTTTCGATTTGTGTTCCGGCAATGGATTCCAATAGTTTTTGGATGGCGGTTCCTTTCGAAACATTTTTTGGTAATACATCGATTGCCAAAGGAGCAAAACGAACAGTATCTGCCACAGGTGACAGTGCCATGTTTACTCTATTTTCTAGCTCATTATTCAGATAAAGATTCATAAAATTGACGGGATTGCTTTGATAAAAGTTCGCTGATATTGGAACTTCTGAAATCCCCATATAAGCCACGTGTTCCTTTACAATTTTGGAAAAACTGGTCACCGCGAATCCCTGCTGATTGAAATAGCCAGCTGACACTTGATGTTTTTCTGCAATTGTAAGAATCCGCTCAACTTCTGAATGAGTAAATCTGGCATCCTGAATCGTCTTTCCAGCAAAACGGACATAACAGCCGTTTGATAAAACAAAATGCTCTACCTGCAATTGTTTTAGTAATTCCTTCACCTCATAAAAACTTCGACCGGTTGCAATAATCGGCAATACGTCTTGCTTTCTTAGCTCGTCAAACGCTTGTATCGTTTCTTGCTCCACCTGCAAACTGCCGCCAGCACACAATGTTCCGTCTAAATCAAAAAAAGCTAGCTTTTCCATAATTAACATCCTCTCTAAAATGCATTGATTTATTTTAAATACACCGTTGATCTATCAGACACAAAAAAAGCCGAGAGAAAAGTCAGTGCATCACAAATACACTGAACCTTTCCCCTCGGATCTTTTATATCAATAGGTGCCTTTTACATCTAGTAAAAGATGAAGCCCTCGGTCACAGTCCTCGATTGAGCGGAACCCTAGCTCCAGTTTTCCAGTTCACGATAAATCATACCATGTCTTGAAAGTATGACGCAATAGGGTTAATCAAATCAAAGTGTTTTAGCCCTTCCAACACGCCATTTTCCGTTTTTGCCACATAGGCCGCGTGGTCATTCAATTGTTCTGTCGCATCGCACATGGCAATTCCATGATCGACTACCTGGAACATTGATACATCATTGTTATTATCACCAAACGCATAGGTCTCGACTTCTGATCCGGCAAATCGATCCATTACTTTTTGAATCGCACGTCCTTTAGAAACATTTTTTGGTGAGATGGTCAGTGCCAAGGGTGAAAAACGCATACGATCAACCAAGTGTTCAAGGTTGTGATCTATTTTTGCTTCGACTTTTTCGTCCATATATAAATTCATATAATTGACTGGTCTCGAGAGTGAAGCTTATAAACCTTTTCGGATAAACTATTTATCACCCTTAAGGTGGCACGCTTACTTAAGTCTAACTTCTCACTTAACCATTCCCGAGTTACCCAGTACCCATTCTTTTTATTTAGCAGTAAGACCATTCGTCGTTGATGAAAGGTTTCTCGATCAAAGAGCTCTTCAAAGAAATCTTTTTGTGTAGTTGTCTTCATTTCTCCCTCTTTTAAAGAATCATTCATTTTACTATCATTTCATTCATCTCTTCTAGAATAGTAAAGACATGAGAAAAAAGGTATCAAGACGCTCATTAACTACAAAAAAATCACGGCACTAACCGTGATTTTTCCGTTTAAGGCATGTTCATCCATACTGGCTCAAATTGATTTCCATCTATATCGGTTACTTCTAGGCTGAACATTTGATCTTCTGGAACATTCATATCAACTGAGAAATAATCTCCACCATTGGCTTTCGCTGCTTCCGCGATTTTCTTTACTACATCGGGACTTTCAACAGAAAAAGCTGTTAACGTACCACTTTCTCTTTGAGTATCCGCAATTTTTTTATTTTTCAAGAACAGATTATAAAAATCATATTCTAGCAACATAATCCAAAATGTATCATCCCACACCATCAAGCTTGTCTGCTCGTTGGAAAATTCTACGTTCTTCTTAAATCCTAGCTTTTCATAAAATTCGGTCGAAGCCTGCACATCTTTCACTGGGTAATTTGTAAACACCATTGCCACCATCTTGTCCACTCCTTTGAATTTTCGTTTATTATGCAAGAATATCGGAGCGAAAGCAAAGAAAGCGCTTGTAAATAATGTAACGAAGGACTTTCATGA